>URAP01000027.1 GCA_900545935.1 uncultured Eubacteriales bacterium | reverse complement strand
TCGGCGCAGTTTCCCCTCTTATGTATCTCCCCTTGAGACTGCTCAGCCGATAGCGACTTGACGAGCTATCGTCCGAAACGCTCGGCAAGCATTATGCCTCGCGTTTCTTATTTGGAGAATGCACGTATAAAGCTCAGCTTTTTCACACACGGTTGACTCGTACACCCTATGCCGCAGTTTGAGCAACATACTCAATTTAAGCTGCCTTGCAGTGTGGACATCGGCGTTTGCAATCAATGCAAAACACGTGTTTTTTGCTGTGCCTTGTATTATTATCTGTTGTCACAGAAGATATTTAGTTTTGTCTGCTGCGGAATGCGCGAGCTGATGCCGCAGTACGCAGCGGAGCATCAAAAAACAATATCTGCGGTATGAACAGCCAAACGCGCTGATCAGAAAAATCTCCGTTGTCTATCTCTCTCAAATATTGCTCATCGTACTCAAAAATTATTATGAGCTTGGTGACTTGTGAGCTTTGTGACTTGTACTCAGATATAGCATTTCCCGCTCGCTCACTCGCAAAGCAGGTCGTCGATAACGTCCTTTGCGTTAGCGGGCGAGACGCAGCCGCCGGCGAGGAGGGCAAGCAGGCGGTCTGCCGCGTCGCGGTTACGGGCGACGTCGTAGATAAAAACCGTCTCGTCGGTAATGCCGAAGAGGTCCTGCTCGGTCTTGATGATAAGTACGGAATAGACGGTGCGCAGGTGTTTTTCGGCGTCGGAAAGCGAGGCGTCGGTGGTGGCGATCAGCTTATACTGCATCGAGAGACCGGGGCGGTCGGTGCGGACGAGCAGCGAATCGCTCTCCCTCGCGCGCTCGGTGACGTAGGCGCGCCTTTCGGTCCTTTGTTTCGGTATTCGTTCTTTTACGGAAACGGTCATGTTCATTTTTGCCTCCCTTTCGGTTGCTTCGGGTGCCGCGGCGCTGCACATTACCGCTTGGACGTGCCGGGGTCGGCAAAGCGCTTTCCGCCGAGCCTATTTACGGCGGTGCCTTGCATATCGGTGCCCGGTTCGGGGGTATCCGGCGCTGCGGTGGCTGAAAAAACGGTGGTTTCGGAGCTGATCCTGTCCGAATGGTTGATAATATGATAACACCGTACAGCGGAAAAGTAAACCAAATTCGTTCCCTTCGATTCGACAAACAATATGAACACAAGCCCCGCGGGTGCATAAAAATCACGGCGTTTGTCGGCGAAAACATACTAATTTGTGAGAGAAATAGTTTATTAAAAGTACTAATGTGTGACCTGCCATGAGGAAAAATGTCGAAATAAGAATAAATATTCTTCTATGCAAAAAAATATTCGACAGAAAATATGTGTTTCGGCACGTAAGCTTTATGGTTCTGTGTCTGAAAATGCCGGAGAAGCGCGTAGAAGCATGGCATGCATAATTCGATATATTAGAGGAGCGAGAGAACATGATTATAAGATTTAATACATAGTTATATGCATAAATCCATAATTGAATATGTAAAAACAATACATTTAAGTGCAAGAGTCCGAAAAACGTACAGACTTTAGTCTGCTTTTGAAGGCCGGTATAATATAATATATGATGACCGTCTGTGTTGACATCTACGGTGAGCGGAGAGAACGGTTACGCAGTTAGCTTGCTTGCGTTGAGAGCTTGTATACGCGGCGGAAATGCTTGCGCGGCGAGCTTATATGCGTGGTGAGATCGCTTATGCGGCGGAAAGCGTATCTGTGGACAGAGGTTTAAGACGGAGCGGCGGTTCGCAGCTGCTTCGGCAGCTTCGGAGGTGCATTTAAGTCTCATCATGCCAAACCGCATTCTACCCGGCGGTGAATTAAGGCTTGCGGCGGAATGCAGCAGACGATACAGATCGAGAGCGTTCCGGCGCTGCAGGCGTCACGGATGAGCACATATAAGCGTCGCGAATGAGCATAGATGAGTACGGATGAGCGCGGATGAGCGCAGATTAGCACAGATGAGCACGTATGAGCGACGAAAATACGCAAAAAAGCTCCCCATGTGCCCGAGTTTTTCCGAAGGCATGCGGAGAGCTGTTTTTTGATTTTATGCCGATATTATCGGGTGGTATTATCGCCTGTCCGGCGCTGATCGGCGAACTGCGGCGGCAATGCACAGCGGCTCGTATCGGTGATTTTGGCAGTGCGGCAATAACGCGCTGCTATTCTGTGTTTGTCGGCATAGCCGTTTCGGGGCAATAAGCAGCGACTGTATTTACATCGACATTTTCAGCAGGGCAAAAATCGAGTAGTTGATAATATCCGAAATCTGCGCGTCGAGCCCCTCGGAGGCGAGGAGCTTACCTCCGGTGGAGATGATATTTTTCATTCTGAATAGCTTAACGATAATCTGATCGGTGATGGAGTGCAGATGCATCTCGGTCCAAGCCGCACCGTAGTCGTGGTTTTTACGCTCCATCAGCGCCTTGACGCCGGCGAAGGCATCGAGATATGCCCGCTTCATGTCAGAGAGATGCAGCTTATAGTACGCTTCGGTATCGGCGACGACCTCGCCGGGCGACGGGAAGAGCTCGGGATTCTGCATGCGCATGAGCATTATTATGCCGTAGTTGACGATGCCGAGATACTCGTCGGCTCTGCCCTCGCCGACGAGGCTGTCGTCCCCGTTCTCCTCGAGGGTGCGGATGCGGCGCGCCTTTATCCACAGCTGATCGACAAACGACTCGTCGCGAAAGAACAGCCATGTCGGACCGTAATCCTTTGTTTTTGCTTCAAAGATGGCGACGCAGCGCTCTATTATCCCGTCGTAGCGTCTGCCGAGCTCGATATTGTCCATGACGTTCCTCTTTCGGTTTGATTATTTCGCCTGTGCGATGTGTACATACAACTACTATTATAGTCTTTTTGCAATGTAAAGTCAACTTTTTTTCGCGCGGAGGTGATGTGTGATGCAAATATGCGCAGTGCGGTTGCAAGCGGAAGAACGGTTCGTTTATTCATCTGCGATATTAATGATTCGTTTTCCTTTTCGCCTTGCTTTTTCAGTGTATGTGTACGCTCCGCCGAAATTATTTACTACATAGCATATAACAGCATCCGAATTATCTATCATCCAATCGTTTCGTTTGCATACGGCAAATTTCGGAGGAGCATCCTCAAGTCCGTCTGGATAAATTGTATCTGTATATAGGTCCGGTGTATCAAATTCGTATTTATGCCCCGGAATGTACGCAAGGACCACCGAATAATTGACCTTTTTCCCCTCAGACAGCAATTCTTTCATTATTCCGCGAACCATACTATCGAATTGTCCGTGATTGCCTATATAGAATGTGACTTTTTCAGATTCTGTCAGCATTTTCTCTATCTGCACCTTAATTTTCGGTCGTATATCTAACGGGCAGATGCTGTGTCCGAAAAAGCAGCAGGTCATTAAACCACCTCATATTCAAAAATATTTGTTTTATGACGCATATTTAAGCTAAATCTCATTTTATATTGTAATTATAACATATTTCAATGGTTATATGCGTATGTAATACGAATATTTTGAAAACAATAGCGTATAATATACGAATAATGACTCCCGATTTTGTTTTACAATATAGCAAGAACTCGGGAGGTGAGCCGAATGATTGATGCAAACTTTATAAGGAATAGAATCACGCAGCTTCGTTTGCAAAAGGGCGTCTCGGAATATCAGATGGGCTATGACCTCGGTCATAGCAGGAGTTATGTTTATAACATTTCATCGGGCAAGTCGCTCCCGCCGCTGACAGAATTTTTGGAGATATGCAATTATTTCGGTATAACGCCGAGTCAGTTTTTTGATACATCAATTGACAATCCTGCATTGCTGCAGACGGCGATCAAGGAGCTGAAGAAGCTGAGCGATGATGATCTTATGCTTATTATCGGCAATATTCGCAGATTGGCAAGGGACGGATGATTGCAGTATCGCAGTTATTATGAACCGGATATTATTTGAACAATACCCCCGACGAGAATCATAAGAGAACTCTCGTCGAGGGTATTGTCTTTGCCCTTTGTTCTGTTTTGCCGAGACAGCTCGAATAATATGTACCCATAAAGGTGCAGTACGCAGAATGCCCGAGTAAAACACAAAACGGACACAGCCGAAGAGCCGTGTCCGTTTTAACGTCATGCAGAGCCGACGTATTATTAAAGCAGAGCAATTACGTGTGAGCGGCGGGATATTCCGAGGTTATGCCCGGTCATTATCCGAATCATCGGAGTCGTTCGAGCTGTTTTCGGAATCCGAAGCATCCGAGCTATCCGAGCCGTTCGAGCTATCCGAGCCGTTCGAGCTATCGTGTGCATCGGGCTTGCTGCTGTCCGAGTCTGCGTTATCGGTATTATCGGAGCTTGCATCGGAGCCGGCTGCATCATTCGTGTCGGTCGTATCATTCAAGTCGGTCTTGTCCCGGCTGTCCGAAGCGTCCGTGCCTGTGTCGTTGCCCGGGTCATCCCGATCGTCGCTGCTCTCGTCAGGGAAAGGACGGGCGGGGAACACATAAAAGCCCGCCTCACGCATAGCCTTGATACGAGCATCCTCCTCGCGCTCGCGCACCTTCTGCTCCTGCTCGCGGCGGCGGCGATCTTCCTCATCGCGCTTAGCCTGCTCGGCGTTTTCGCGCTCGCTGCGGCGGCGCTGCTCGCTCTTCATCTCCTCGAGCTGCTCCATGGTAGAGTCGGTTTCCATAGCCGCCTTGAACTGACCCTCGTCCATTATCTCGTTCTTGATAAGGAACTCGGCAATGAAGTGGAGCTTATCCATCTTTTCGGTCAGGATGCGCTCTGCGCGATTGTACTCAGCCTCGATTATGCGGTAGATCTCGGAGTCGATCTTAGCTGCCGTCTGCTCGGAATAGTTGCGCCCGGAGGAGAAATCTCTGCCGAGGAACACCTCGTCGTCCGAGTGCTCGCTGCCGAAAACGATAGGTCCGAGCTCGGCGCTCATGCCGTATTTTGTGACCATATTGCGGGCGATATTCGTTGCGCGCTGAATGTCGTTTGAGGCTCCGGTGGATACATCGTCGAGGATGAGCTTTTCCGCCATACGTCCGCCGAGCAGACCGGCGATAGATGCCTTCATCTGCGAGACGGTCATGTAGGAGCGGTCCTCTGTCGGGATAGACATTGTATAGCCGCCGGTGCCCTTATTGCCCGGAATGATGGATATCTGATGAACGGGGATATCGGGCTGAAGAATGTGTCCGACTATCGCGTGACCCGCCTCGTGATATGCGGTGAGCTTGCGCTCCTTTTCGCTGATGACCGAGCTCTTCTTCGGAGTTCCGACCACGACCTTTATCATAGCGTCCTCGATATCGTTCATACCGATGAGTGACTTTCCGCGGCGAGCCGCAAGGAGTGCCGCCTCATTTAGCAGATTTGCGAGGTCCGCGCCGGTAAAGCCGGTGGTGCTGCGTGCAATGACCGAGAGATCCACATCGCCCTCAAAGGGCTTGCCCTTGGAATGGACGCGCAGAATAGCCTCTCTGCCCTTGATGTCGGGATAGTTGACGGTGACCTGACGGTCGAAGCGTCCGGGACGGAGCAGAGCGGGGTCGAGGATGTCGGGACGGTTGGTGGCGGCGATAACGATAACGCCGTCCGAGCCGTCGAAGCCGTCCATTTCTACGAGCAGCTGGTTAAGCGTCTGCTCGCGCTCGTCGTGACCGCCGCCGAGACCCGCGCCGCGGTGACGTCCGACCGCATCGATCTCGTCGATGAATATGATCGCTGCGGGATGCTTTTTGGCATTTGCGAACAGGTCACGGACACGGGACGCGCCGACACCGACGTACATCTCAACGAAGTCCGAGCCGGAGATGGAGAAGAAGGGAACGCCTGCCTCTCCCGCTACCGCCTTTGCGAGCAGGGTCTTACCTGTGCCGGGAGGGCCGACGAGCAGTACACCGTGCGGTATCTTTGCGCCGAGGCGGCTGAAATGAGCGGGATCCTTGAGGAACTGAACTATCTCGACCAGCTCCTCCTTTTCCTCGTCTGCGCCCGCAACGTCGGCGAAGGTGACGCGCTTTTTATCCGCATCGTAGGTCTTGGCGTGCGACTTGCCGAAGGAGCCTATCTTTCCGCCCCTGCCGTTCGCCTGATTCATCATAAATATCCACAGCGCTATGAACAGACCTATCATTATCAGATAGGGCAGCAGGCTGACCCACCACGGTATATCAACGGGGGCGGGCATATCGTAGTCTGTGATAATGCCGCTCTCCTTCTGCTCATTGACCGTATCGCTCAGGTCAAGGTAGAACTGCTCGAAGGAGCGGAGCTTGTAGCTGACGGTGCTCCCGTCCTGAAGCTCCATCTTGAGCTGATTGCTCTCGTCGAGAACGAAGCTCTTGACCTGCTCGCCCTTGAAGAGGTCGACGACCTGACTGTACTTGAGCCGTTCGGAGCTCGTGTCGCGGAGCATGAACGAGGCGGAGATTATGATAACTCCCATAAGAAGTATCCAAAACAAGAATGAGGAGAATCTATTCTTTTTCATGTTGCCTCCAAAGTATCATACCGATAGTTTGACCGGAATACGGCGTAATTATTGAGCCTCGGCGAATTTTTGTCTGTCTGCATATTATTTTTCGTAAACGCTGCGGCGCAGAACGCCGACATACGGCAGCGCGCGGTACGCCTCGTCGTAGTCGAGACCGTAGCCGACGACGAACTCGTCCGGAATGACCTTGCCGATGTAGTCCGGCTCGAATTCGACCTCGCGGCGGTCGGGCTTGTCGAGCAGAGTGCAGGTGCGGACCGATTTTGCCCCCTTCAGGCGCAGATATTCCGAGAGGTAGGAGAGGGTGCGTCCGCTGTCGATGATGTCCTCGACGATGAGGATATTGCAGTTTGAAAGATCGGCGCGGTGAATATCGAGGATAATGTTAACGCGTCCGGAGGTCGACGTGCCTCCGCAGTAGGACGAGACCTTCATAAAGTCTATCTCCACCGGCAGCGATATGCGCTTCATCAGCTCGCCCATAAAGACGACCGAGCCCTTGAGAATGCAGAGCAGCACGAGCTTTGAATCGTCGCCCGCATAGTCGCGGTCGATCTCGGCGGCAATGCGGCGGACTATTTCGTTGATCTCCCCCTCGGAGACGAGAATTCTTTCGATGTCCTTGTTTATCTGAGACATTGTATGCTTTTCCTTTCGCCTTAAGGCATGCTGATATTGATTTAATGATAATTTAAAGATAATTTGTGCCGATGCGCCGTCAACTATCGATCGGCGCGATGTATATAAGGTCAATACGGGATACCTCGTCGCTCCCGTTGTCCGCGCGCGCGGCTGCGGAGTCGATTTGGGCACCGTCTCGCACTGCGGCGCCGGGTATCCAAAGGATGCCGTCTTCGTCGCAGATCATCGGCAGCGTTTGCCGCTCCTGCGGCGGTACGGCTGCCGCCTGATACAGATTTTTCACCGTGCGGTGTCTGCCGCGCACGAGCACCCGGTCTCCGGGCTGTCGCTTTCTCGCGAATAATGTACCTTTAAGTTTAGCAGATGCGACGGTTATGTGTGTAGATAAATTGTAAATATTTTCGTCCGATGGGTGACGAATTTTTGCCGTGCCGCTCCCCGTCGTGCCGCACGGCTCGGAGATCGATGCACTGTCGTGCGGGACGCTCTCCACGACTATCAGCATTGCCCCGCCGGGCAGGCGGTTTTCGCCGGGACGCAGAGGGTATTCGACTGCGGACCCGCCGTCGGGCTTACCGCATGTCTTACCGTATGTATCACCATATGTCTTACCGTCTGTCTTATCGCATGACGCGCTGCCGCCGGCTGCCGCCGGATAATCGCCGTCATTCGCGGCTGTCGTGCTCGTCCGGCTGTCGACGGAGCTCGGTGCTCTGTCCGCACCGCGCCCGATATCGGGAGAGAGCATTATCCCGCCGCGCAGCTTTGTCGCGCGCACCGCGCCGGGCAGACTCAGCTCCTCGTGCGTAGCGCCGACGCGGCAGAGCCTCGCGAGCGCCTCTATGTTGTCGCTGCCGGGGTCTGCGGATATTCCGCGGCGGGCGCAGTAGTCCCGATAGAACGAGAGCAACCTGCGGCGCAGCAGCGGTGCGGGCAGCCGGTCGGGAACAGTGATGCTGTCGGTGCTGCGGATGTGTGCGGCTGCCGCTGTATTTTCGATACTATCGGCGGGGTCGGTACTCTTTATCGAATCGTAGGTATTCCGTATCGAATCGCCGGTAGTATGCCGAGGGCGGTCGGTTTCCGGGTACTCGGCAGAGCCTATGCCGACTTGTGCCGCGCCGCTATACGCCGCGCCGCTTGTGTCTGTTGCGCTTTTGCCCGTACCGTATTCGCCGTCGGTGCCCGTTCGGCATTCCCCGAGCAGCTCGGTCAGTCTTTTCAGCCCGTCCTCGGGGAGGGAGGCAAGCGCCGAGAGCAGCGTCTCATCCTCGCGCAGCAGCCGTGCGGTACGGTATGCAGCCTCGGGCGCGTGCGGCGACAGCTCGCAGAGCGCAGGCACGCAGCGGGAGCGGATAACATTCCGTGCGCAGCACGGCTCGAGATTTGTACTGTCGGTAACATATTCTATGCCGTTTTCGGCGATATAGCGCTCTATCTCGGAGCGCGGAACGGGCAGCAGCGGGCGCAGCACCGGTATGCCGCCGGAGAGACGGGAGACGCTGTACTCGGGTATGCCGCCGAGCCCCGCAAGCGCGCTGCCGCGCGAGAGTCGAAAGAGCAGTGTTTCGAGCTCGTCATTTGCGTGATGGGCGGTGACGATGCAGCTGCAGCCGTATTCCTCAGCCGCCTCGCGCAGATATGCATACCGCAGCTCGCGCGCCGCCTCCTCAAGTCCGAGTCTGTGCGCTCGGGCATAGGCGGGTACGTCGGCGCGGCAGACCTTGAGAGCAATGCCGTACTCTCGGCAGAAGCGTCTGCAGTGCCGCTCGTCTCTGTCTGCCTCCTCACCGCGGATGCAGTGGTTGAGGTGCATGGCGACGGGGGTTATCCCGTACTCCTCGCGGCAGACATGCAGCGCATGCAGCAGCGCGGAGGAATCGCCTCCGCCGCTGTAACCCACGAGCAGGGTCTTGCCGCGCAGCCCGCAGCGGTCAACGGCGCGTCGCACCGCCTCGGTCAGCGGGGCGGCTTTTGATGCGCCGCGGCGCGTGTCGGGCTTGCTGTTTGCATTATCGGGCGCAGCGCCGCATGCCGCACATTCGCCGTGCACCGTGCGCTCCGCTTCGGGAAAGCTATTCGCCCGAGCGGTCATGTCGAGGGCTCCTCGACATCGGAGATCGACGTAAATTTAGTATACTGTCCGAACCAGCCGAGCTCGACCGTTCCCGTCGAACCGTGTCGGTTCTTTGCAATGATAACATTAGCCACATTCAGCTTCGGCTCCACCGCGCCGCCCTTGGATTCCTTACCGTTCTCGTAGTATTCGGGGCGGTAGAGGAACATTACGATGTCCGCATCCTGCTCTATCGCACCGGAGTCGCGGAGGTCGGACAGCATAGGTATCTTCTCGGTTCTCGACTCTGTCGCGCGCGAGAGCTGGGCGCAGCAGATGACCGGGACATGCAGCTCCTTTGCGAGCAGCTTCATGTTACGCGAGATATCCGAGACCTCCTGAACGCGGTTGTCTATCTTTCGGTCGGAGTTCATAAGCTGGAGGTAGTCGACCACGACGAGACCGAGGTTTTTCTGCTTCAGTCTGCGGAGCTTTGCCCGCATACCGGTAACGGTGATGCCGGGGGTGTCGTCGATGTAGATATTGCATTCGGAGAGGGCTGAGGCGGCGTGTGCGATGCGCGTCCAGTCCTCGCCGGAGAGCTGACCGCTTCGCATTGCACCCGATTCTATGAGCCCCTCGCTTGACAGCATACGCTGTACGAGCTGCTCGCAGGACATCTCGAGCGAGAATACCGCAACGGCTTTGCCGGTCTTTTTTGCCGCGTTGGCGGCTATGTTAAGACAGAACGATGTTTTACCCATACCGGGGCGCGCGCCGACGAGCACGAGGTCGGAGTCGCCGAGACCGATGAGCACCTTGTCGAGGTCTCCGAAGCCGGTCGGCGTGCCCTTCGTGCTTTCCGGGTCCTCGCTCAGTGCGCGCAGCCCGTCGTAGACCGAGACGAGAACGTCGCGGATGTGAACGAAATCCTTGTTGCCCGTGCCCTGAACTATCGAGAATATCTTTTGCTCCGACTGCTCGAGGATGTTGCTCACATCGTCCTGTGCGGTGTATGCCGTCTCGGTTATCTCGTTGCAGGCGGTGATGAGCTGGCGAAGCCTGCTCTTGTCGCGGACGATAGTTGCATAGTCCTTTATGTTAGCCGAGGAGGGGACTATCTCAGCGAGTACGCGGATGTATGTACGTCCCTGCTCGTTCGAGGAGTAGACCCCGCGACGGACGAGCATATCTATCAGGGTAACTACGTCTATGGTCTTGTCCTGCAGGTACAGCTCCTTCAGTGCGAGCCATATCTCGCGGTGATCCTCGGTGGAGAAATCCTCCGCTGTCAGCTTGTCCGCGACGAGATTCAGACTGTCCGGGTCGATAAGCACCGAGCCGATGACCGACTGCTCCGCCTCTATCGAGACGGGCAGCTCTCGTCTGATGTCACTTAGTTCCATAAAAATACTACCTCTTCCTTGTTGTTTGCGTGCCGGATATCACATCGGCACCCTTCGGCTGTGCCGAAGGGGTATTATGCCGCTTACTTTTCGGTGACTATTACGTTTATTTTGCCGACAATGCCGGTGTACAGCTTTACATCAAAGGTGTAGGAGCCGTATGCCTTGATCCCGTCCATATCTATCTTGCGGCGGTCGATAACGATGCCGGTCTGTGCCCGGAGCGCCTCGGAAACGTCCTTGCTCGTAACAGAGCCGTACAGTCTGCCGTCCGCGCCGCCGGACGCCTCGATCTTTACGAGTACCGACTGGAGCTTTTCGCTCGTAGCCTTAGCCTCCGCGGTCTCCACCTCGATGCGGTGGCGCTCCGCGCTCTCCTTGTTTTTAAGGTCGTTGAGCGCCGCGCCGGTAGCCTCGACCGCGAGTCCGCGCGGGAGCAGATAGTTTCTTGCATAGCCGTCGGAGACGTTTATCAGCTGTCCCTTTTTGCCCTGAGCTTTTACGTCCTGAGTGAGAATTACTTTCATTTCTATACCTCTCTTTTTGTGATATATCTGAATATAACTGATTTCCGATTTGTGCGCAGCGCCGTTCTGCGGCGCTGCTGTAATTATTCTGCGGCAGAGAAAATCGTTTGGAGTGTTCGATTTCGTCGCGCAAGGCGTACAATTGTACGTCGCGCGGCGAAATCGGGCGCAGAAAAAGCGAAAACATAAAACTTCATGCAGGAATCCTTGCGGATTCTTGACACATCGAAACGGGGAGAGATAAAAAAGATGCAGAAGCGTTGAAACACGACTCGTCGCCGTACTTACGTACGGCAGAGACGGGTTTCGACGGTAGAAAAAGCGGATTATCATTCCTTTGAAGAAATCCGATAGGATTTCATCAACTTTTATGGTGTTTGTGCTGAACAAAAGTCCAAATCACATTTTATCCGCTTTTTCGGTCTGCGCTTTTTTAGCCTCCTCGAGAGCTTTTTCGGTCCGGACGATTTTATCGCCGCAGAATCATCGTCGCAGAGCTACTCTTCGTCAAGATAGCTGTCAATTGCATCGAGCAGCATCTGCTTTGCTTCTGCGACAGTTACTCCCGTCATCTGCGTAGCAGCAACGTCGAAGCGTCCTCCGCCGCCTATCTTTTCGGCTATGAGCTGAACATTTATCTCTCCCGCCGATCTGGCGCTGATGTGAACATAGCCGTCGAGCGGGCAGATAACAAAGGAAGCCTCTACACCGTCGACCGACAGCAGCTTGTCCGCCGCCTTAGCCGCCGATACGCGGTCGAGTGCAGTCAGCTCGCCGCCCCCGCTTGCAACAGACACGGCTATCGCGGTGCGGTAGAGCATAACGTCGCTCTCAAATCTCGCCTCGCTCATAAAGTCGCGCAGGTCGGTCTTGAACAGCTCCTCGGTATCCGCCGGGTCGGCGCCCTCGCCGCGCAGATACAGCGCCGCGCTGAAGGTTCGGGTGTGTGTATTGCGTGTGAATCGGCGGGTATCGAGCAGGATACCGGCAAATATCATATCCGCCTCTTCCTTAGGCAGGCTGCCGGTGGGTATCGACTGCTCGAGTATCTCGGTGACCAGCTCGCAGGCGCTCGATGCCGACGGCTCGATGTAGGTGATTATCGGGTTTATCGGATATTCAGCCGTCTTTCTGTGGTGGTCGATTATGACGGTGGAGAGAACATTGTCCGCGATCTCGGGCGACTCGAACTTTTCGCGATTGTTGACGTCGCAGATAACGAGCAGCGTCTCGCTCGTGATGGTGTCCTGCGCGTCGGATGCGCCGATAAATACCGAGGACAGATCGGGTGTCGCCTTCAGCATAGCCAGCGCGCGGGCAAGATTCGGGTCGCGGTCGTTTACGATGATGTTGACGCGAACGCCGCAGAAAATCGCGAGCCGCGCAATGCCGACACAAGCGCCGAGCGAGTCGAAATCCGCTCCCGCATGTCCCATGACGAGCACATTCGACGACTTTGAGATAGCGACGGCGAGCGCGTTTGCAATGACCCTCGCTCTGACCTTGGTGCGCTTGGATACGCCCTTGCTCTTTCCGCCGTAGAATTCGAGCGCGCCTCCGCGCCGAATGACGGCTTGGTCTCCTCCACGCTGCAGCGCCATGTCGAGAGCAGCCTTTGCCGCGCGCTCCTTGTCTGCAAGATTGCCGAAGCCGCCTGACAGTCCCATGGAGATAGTAACCGGCATACTGCCGTCTCCGACCCGCACCTCGCGCACGCGGTCGAGGATATCGAAGCGCCGCTCGGCAAACTCCTCGAGATGCCGTGCCTCGAATATGAACATGTACCGCTCCTTTTCATACTCGCGAAAGATGCCGCCGACCGACTCCGCCCAGCTCTTGAGCACCGTCTCGACCTCGCCCGCGATTGTTCGGTACTGCTCCTGAACGTACTGCATCAGCTCCTCGAGATTGTCTATCATGATGTAGCAGACCACGGGACTTTCGTTCTGTATCTGCATGTAGAGGGAGCTGACCTCGGTGCGGTCGTTGAAGAATGCCATTATGCAGCGGCGCGAGTCGAGAGTCAGGCGGTAGCCCTTTACCCCCCATTGCCTGCCGAAGCGGTGGTAGTCGTAGCCCTCCTCGGAGTCGGGCGAGAGCACATCCTCGGCGGTAAAGCCGCATATCTCCGCGACCGACGCGCCGACCGCCTCCTCGCCCTCTACACAGACTGAGGCAAAGCTGTTGTTTATCCATCTGATTATGCCGCCCTCGTCGAAGATGACGATGGGTCTGCGGTGGTTCAGCAGCGCGTCGAGCACGGCGGTGTCCGTCGCTTTGTCGCTGCGGTCGAGTATAAAGCTGCGGTGCGCCTTGAGGGCGCTCGTCAGCACCGTCAGCGCGGCGCAGGCGGGGATGTAGAGCAGGGCGACGGTGACCGAGGTCGCCGTGCGTGCCGCCGGGTCGGGGATCTTTGTGCAGATGAGCGCGGTAACCCCGAGAAAGAAGAGCGCGAGCAGGGCGCTGGGAAGAATGGTTATCGCGCGCTGCTTGATGAGCCGCTTTCTTCTGCCGCTCAGTATTCGCTGTCCTCTCGCGCGGCGCGAGCCGCTTACGTTGTTGTTTTTCAATCGCTTGTCCTCCGTTTTCGGGGCGCGCCGCGATGCTCCGGAATAAAGAGCACCGGGCAGAGCCGACAGTCTTGTCTTCCCCTGCATAGCTTTTAAAGCGTTAAAATGGGATGTAAAGTCGAGTGATCATACAGCCGTGTGTATGTCTGTCCCGCGGCAGCGCCGCAGGGGTGTTCTGCAATGTGACGGCAGACGGTATCGGATGAGTCTGCGCGGCTTTCCGATGGATTTCGGAATGCCCTTTTGCCTGTCGCAGCGGGAATTTCCGTTCGCGTGTCCTGCCTTGCATATCCAACCCGGATGCTGTTTTTCGACAGCTCGGGAAATTTATCTGCCTATGCGGTCATTCTTCCTTGCGGCGAGCAGCCGCAGCCGCACGAAAGGTGTGTATCACGCCGATAAGCACGAACAGTATCGCGGCAATGCCAACGCTCGATATCAGCGCTCCGATACATATCATAACGATGATGGCAAACATCGCCCCGCCGCCGGTACGGCGCTTTGCGCCGGAGAGCAGCGTTCCGAGCCCCACCGCAAAAAAGCCGGGAGCGAGCACCGCAGCCATATTCTCCGCCGAAACGGCTGTCAGGCTGTTGTCGGACGACGCGCCGAATATCGCCGAGGCGAGGTAGGAGAGGGTGAATATCACCGCCGCCGTAAGGCTCATGGTCACCTTGCCGCGCTTGTCGAGCTGCGGGGGTGCAAGGAAACGGATGCAGCCGCCGAAAATGCCGTGCGCGAGCCATCCTATGAACAGCGCCGTCACTATGACTATCGACGGCAGCACGCGGAGCATCGAGGCCTTCATCTGCCGAAATGCCGCGGTAAGCTCGCCGACCGATACGCCGTATATCTGCCCGCCGCTCTTTTCCATTGCTTCGGCGCTGCTCAGCAGACTGTCGCGCATTACGGAAAAGGGAGCCTTGATCTCATTCCATATAGCCGTCCACGACAGCTCTCCGCCGAGGTACGCATCCGCCGCGAATTGCAGCAGACCGAGCAGTATAAGAGCCGCTGCGGAGGCGATGAGCGAGACGTTCTTGGTCATCCTGCCCTCCGCGCTGAGGCAGATGAGGAGTGCGAGCAGTGCCGCCGCCGCGCTCCACGCCGGAACGAACGGCGCATAGATCACCGCGGAAGCGATCGAGCCGAGCAGCGGTGCGAGCGCAAGAACACGTATGCCGGAGATGAACGCCGCGACCGCGCCGAATCCCGCCGAGAGCGAGAGCCACAGCCAGCCGTCGAAAACATCGTGCGCAATGAGAGCTGCGCCCGCCGACAGCAGTACGGCGAGAATGACGGTAAAGGTCGGTATCTGCCGCCCGCTGCTCTTTATCCCGTTTTCCATGTAGATACCTCCCGTGCTTTTCGCTTGACCTCGTGATCTCGCGCCTAAGTATAATACTCCATATTACGATTATCCTTAATTATATCATATAATATGCATTTTGTAAATAATGCTTTTTGTAAATAACTCGGATACGCGGGGAGGGGAACGCGGCCTTTTGAAAAAGGCCTGGCGAAAACTTTATAATAGGGAGTCTTTCACGGGCGCACTGACTAAAGCAGTCACTAATAAAAAGTTTCGCCCGCCGTTGCAAGAACAAAACGTGAATGTTTCGGTAAGTGCGAAGCACAGACCGAAACTTCATATTGAATCGCTATGAAATTCAACGTCGCATCACTCGTTCAAAGAAAAGCGGCTGAGGCTCTGATTCACCTGAATTCGTAGTGGTAACGCGCGATGACGAAACAAAGAATTTGCAGTAAATCAGGTTAACATTGCACACTGAAAGTTTGCGCGTATATGCCTCCCCTTGCACAGGGGAGGCATATACGCGCGACTTTTCAGTATGCATTATCAACTTAATTTTAGGCAGATCAAAGACCAGCAAAATTTGGGTCGGTCTATAACCTCATGCACGAGTGCATTTTTGCGGTCTTGTGCAGCAAGATTGCCGCCCATGACGGCAAAGAAAAATTTCATGTTGAATCGCTATGAAATTCAACGTCGCATCACTCGCACAAACTCGCACAAAGAAAAGCGGCTGAGGCTCTGATTCACCCGAATTCGTGCGATTCGCACAAAGAAAATCCACTGAAGAGCCGATTTTCTTAAACTCGGATTTTCACCGCTTTTCACGCGGCTTGACGAGCTGTGCGTTCCCGCGTTTGCGTTATGTAAAAATGTTTATAAAAGCGGCGCAAATTCGCAATATTTGCCGTGAAATCTATCCTCCGTATTTCTTGACAAACAGTATTTTTTATGCTAAAATGAGTAAAGGAAATCTGCTGACGCTTTTCCACGGAGGAAATGAAATGAAAAGAACAAAGAGACTTTCCGCGATCATCCTCGCGGTTGCTATGATATTCGCGTCCGTCGCGCTCGCTTCATGCGTGTCCGAGACGGATATAAAAACACAGATATCTCAGACCTATTCCGAGTTCGGCAATGCCTTTTATAACGCGGTCAAGTGCTGCGCGTTCAACGACGTTTACAATCCCGCAGACTTCAAGGAGTGGTCGACCCTGCTCAAGGCGGCAAGATCGGTCAGCAAAAAAACCAAAGATTATCCTCAGAGCGACCTCGAGTCGTATCTCGAGCAGTGGAGAGCTGCTATCGACGAGCTGAATGCACTTGCCGACAAGTACCCGCTTCCGAGCGGCATAACCGAAGAGACTGTCGAGACCGCAGCCGAGTAATAAGCTGCCGAGCCGACAGCATCGGCGTGCCCGCGTATGCTTTATCGGCATGACGAGCTGCGTTTGCATGCCTCTTTCCGCCGTACGGTATGCGTATAGTCAGATGCTTTGTCCCTTTATCCCGTCACCGCATCGGCGGAGAGGGGAGAATATCCGAATGCGGACGGGGACTCCGAGACGGTCGTATAAGCGATGAGCGCCGACGAACTCAGGCGGCTCCGACACGTTTCCGCGGTATATGCGAGGGCAGGGCGAGGCTGCGCAGGGAATATGAATTTAATAAGGCTCCGGCAGGGTGCTTCATTATCGAAGAACCCTGCCGGAGCTGTTTTTTCGGCGCTCGCCCCTGCCGAAAATCGTTTTGAGTCTATTATCCGGCAGATAAATCAAGCCGCATCAAAAGTCGGGCAGGAAAGCCCGTGCTATGTGAACGTCCCGAGCCGTTTCGGACTCGTGCCCCCTTAGCCGTACCGGGCTTTTGCGGCTCACCGCCGCCCGCCTGAGCTGCCGTACCGCACCCCGAACGCACGACACCCGAGACTATCTCCGCACCGGAGCGGCTGCGCCGGCTACGACCTTGCCGTTAAACGTCCTCTATTTTTTCAGACACCGCAGCCGCAGCCGCAGCCGGTGTTTGTGCCGGTGCTGCTGTTGCAAGCGAGCAGGAGCACAAGAATTATAAGGATGATGATCCACAGTGTATCGTCACTGAAAAGATTGCAAAGACAGTTCATTTCTGACCTCCGTCATATTCCGTTTTATTGTACGGCGCATGCGCCGAGGCGGTGAGCTCAGCCGCCTATAACATATTATGCATGCGGCGGGGGAGTGTTCCAAGTGTGCGGAGGTTTTGCCGCCGCGCCCAAGCGCCCGTCGAACAGACGGCACGTAACGGTGAAATTGATGTGCGGTCCTTCGTCTGTGATTCTTAAATTAGGATACTTCAAAAAAACTGACCTGAGATATTTGCCTATTCTCACAAATAAAAAGAGCTGTTAAAAACGCGGTTTTTAACAGCTCCCTTTGATTCGGCGGGGATAGGTAAAAAGTGTTCGGGGTGAGTGGCTTTGCCCCGTCAGGCGTACAAGCATACGTCGGGGGGCAAAACGCTCGCAAAATAAGCGGATAATAATTCCGTCGGGGGGATCCGATAGAATTTTATCAGCCTTCCCTGCGTTTGTGCCGAACAAAATTCACACTTATATCTGCTTTTTGTTCCGGACTTTTTTTACATCCCCAACTGCCTCTGCATCATGCAGCTCTGCGCGGCAGGGTGCGCTGCGGCACAATGCGGCGGGAAAATTATCAGTCTATCTCATACATTGCGGTCGTTTCCGCATAGCAGATATCCTTGATAATATCATAATAGTCATTACTGTCGGTCGACTCATATCCGCCCGACTTATCCTGTGCTATATACTCCCGAAGCTCATCCGCGACCTCGCTGTCGATCGGATATTGCATACCCACATAATAATAAACATAATAGCTGCCGTCTGAATAGCCGACTACCGTAAGCTTCGGACTCTGACCCACGCAGAATGTGCCGCTCTTATCACAGGGATAGATGCCGATGGTTTCGACCGGCTCCGGCATACGGTTCCTTACCGGCTCGCCGGCAATGGCGGTGTTGACAGCATCGCTGAGCTTTTTGCTCATTACGAGAAACGACTGGTGATATGTGTGGCTGTCGGGAAGGTCTTCGACAAGCATATACGTTCCGTAATAGTCAAAATCCGTTTCGTTAAGCAGAGTCTTATAATCATCGTACTTATCCTCACGGATAAAGATGCGGTAATCGACCCACAGAATTGTTCTGTCGTCGTTGATTTCCGCGACGGTGGTGTAGTAGCTTCTCGCAAGAAGCGTCGGAACATCCGGCTTTGTTATAAACACTCTGCCCGTCGATTCAAAATCGGTGGGTCTTGCCGTAAATTGCGATATCAAAGCCTTGTATACAACGCCGTCTATGGTGTAGGTCTCGCCGCCGTCCTCCGATACCGCCTGATGCGCACGCGCATCGTCGACAGCGGCGCAGGAGGAGAACAGAGCCGCAGAGCATGCCGCTGCCGCAAGGAGTATAAGCGCACGAAGCAATTTCTTTTTCATTTTCTATTTCCTCCTTACTCGAGATTGAGCTTCTTTTTCATAATGTGCTGCGTTATCAGATAGTATATTGTGCCGAGTATAAGATTAAATACTATCAGTCCCGCCGCAACGAGATGATCGGTTGCAGGAGAATTATTCTCTATCCATGAAAGCAGCTTATATATTCCAAGCTGTCTTCCGTATGTCGTAAGAACGATGATAGCGATAGTGCCGAGTATCTGGCAGGCAAAATAGTACCCGAAGAATACTCCGAAAGCGAGCAGCACGCGGTTTTTCTTTGCGAGCTGACCGACGGCAATGCAGGTGTAAAAGAGCAGCATCGACACCGCAGATACAACAACGAGCATAATAACTGCCTCGATAATATAGGCAATAAAATGTCCGCCGATGTTATCAAACGCACGGTTGCAGAGATAGCAAATTGCTTTCCAGAGTTCTACAAATGCATCGCCTGCGGTTACTATCGAGCATGCGAGCAGAATAGCGACAGCGGACACAAGGACGCAGATAATAGCCGAGAGCAGCTTTGCCCATATGTGCTGATGCACGGTCACGGGCAGAGTGAAGCTGAGATAGCCCTCGCCGGTGAACATATTCTTATAGAATCGCGCGATGCAGAGTGCAACGGTCGCGACAAGGGTAACGATGCAGGCTATTATGAATATGGCGGTAGAGGATGAAAAAAAGGTCCAATATGCATCGCCGTCATTCTCAAAGAGCTGAACAAATCTATGCAGCAGCGCTATTCCGAGCAGGATCAGCTGAAACGGAAGCAGCGAGCGCATATAAGAAGCCAGCTCGTATTTCATCAGTTTCTTTACCATTTGAATACCTCCCTGAACAGCTCATCGGCGCTCTTTCCGCTCTCCTCACGGATGGCATCGACGCTCTTGTGCAGTACGATGTTTCCGTTATTGATGAAAATCACCTCGTCGAGCACCTGCTCGATATCCGAGATGAGGTGTGTCGATATGATGACCGACGCCTCGGGGTTGTAGTTGCCGATGATAGTTGAAATGATGTAGTCGCGTGTCGCCGGGTCGACGCCCGCTATCGGTTCGTCGAGAACATAGAGCTTTGCGCTGCGGCTCATTACGAGGATGAGCGATACCTTCTCCTTGTTACCCTTGGAGAGTGTTTTCAGCCGCACGCCGGTCGTTATGCCGAGCCGAGTGAGCATCTCTATCGCCGTGTCGCGGCGAAAATCCTCGTAAAAATCGCAGAACATGTCGACGAGCTGTCCCACCGTCATCCACGAGTTGAGGTAGTTGCTGTCGGGCAGGTATGCCACGACCTTCTTCGTCTCGACTCCGGGAGCGCCCCCGCAGACCGTAAGGCTGCCGGAGGTCGGGGTGAGCAGTCCGTTTATCAGCTTTATGAGAGTCGTCTTTCCCGAGCCGTTCGGTCCGAGCAGTCCGATTATCCTGCCGCCCTCTATCGAGAGATCAATATTATTCAGTGCGATAAGAGGACCGTATTTCTTGGTGATGCCGTCACATCTGAGCAGTTCCGCCATCTGTATTCCACCTTTCCGTATATTGCTTTGTCTCTGCCTCGGTCATGCCGAGGTTCTCCATGTCGGAAAAATATTGACGCGTTTTGTCCGCGCGCGAGCGCTCGACCGCAGCCTCAGCCGCCTCGAGGTTGTCGCCGACATACCAGCCGGAGCCGACCACCGCATAGATTATCCCGTCGCGGCTCAGCTGCTCAAACGCCTTCTGCACCGTTCCCGGATTTACGCCCGCCTCGACCGCGAGCGCACGCACCGACGGCAGCTGCTCGCCTGCGGCAAACTCTCCGAGCGCTATGTGCGTGCTCAGTTGCTCGCATAGCTGCGGGCAGATAGGACGGCTTTTAATCAGTTTCCATTCCATAGTGCCGATTCCTTTCGTTATACTTGCAGTGATACCTGCCGGGGCTGCTGTATATCGGATCGCTCCGATGCCCGCGTACCCGGCTGTGCGGCGGCCCGACTGTCCGGCTGCACCGTATCACTGTACTAATACAATAATACAGTATAAAATGAGTTTTGTCAAGGGTTTTATAAAAAAACTACTGCGAATTTAAATCATTTTTTGTTCGGACTTCTTCACAACGAATATGGCAGATGCCTAAAAAGCCCGAATCAGAAAAAAGAAATTCACTTTTTCTGCGGGCAATGCACCGAACCTTTTTACCTATTCAGGGTGAAAAAAGCGGAGCTGTTAAAAAAGCGAGTTTTTTAACAGCTCCGAAATTCCGGCTTATGACAGCACGGGGACGGTATTTTATATCTGATGAGGAGAAATGCTCTCGGTTACATGGGTCTGTTCGGCGTATCGGTCTCGGGCTTAGGATATGCCGGGTGCAGCTCAACATTAAGCCCGGAGATAAACTTCATCAGTCTTACAAGGTCTGCTACGCTGACCATTCCGTCGCCGTTTACGTCGGGCACATGTGCGATGACATCGTTGCCGGCGATATACTTCATCAGCCGAACAAGATCTGCGGTGTTAACGCTTCCGTCGCCGTTGATATCGCCCGCAAGCTCACCGCCGGGACGCAGGCTGACTATTCCGTCGCAGTAACATTGTTCGCCGTCTGCGACCTTCATCAAAAAGCCGTCGGTGCATTCCTTACCGTTTAGTATCAGGGTAAGCTCATTGCCGAACTCGTAGCCGTCCTTTGCCTTTATCCATATTGAATAACTGTACTCTACGCCCTCTTCAAATTCTGTAATGATCGGAGTTGAAGTGGAATCCTCAGAATACCACCACGCGACCTCCTCCAGGGTGCCTCTGTCGCTTTCTTCGAGCTTTGCCCAGCACTCCCACATTATCTCGTATTTGTCCGCGTCCGCATCGGAAACGGTCGCCGACGGCACGGGCGCTTCGCCGGGTTCGTAGCTGACCTTAAGATCGTCCAGCCGAACGATGTCTATCACGTTTTGTGCGGTGGGTCTTATAGTTTTAATCGCGGTGGCAAAAAGGGTGGATTCGTATACCGATACAAAATCAACTGTCTCACCGTTCAGGGTGAGAGTACAATCGTCCGAAAAACAGTATCCGCTGACCGCGCGCAGATGGAGGCTGTACATGTAGGTCTTGCCTTTTTCAAATGTCGTCAGCCGCTTATCCTCCGGAACCTTGGCGTTTTCCTCTTCATCGGAATGCCAAAAGCGTACGGGGATCATTTCGCCGTTGCCGTCCGATTCGAGCTGTTCCCAGTATTCGTCTATCTTATAGAAGGCAGACTCACCCTCCGGCAGCTCGGCGACCGCACTTGCCGCGGGCGCGTCTCCTGCCTTGTAGGAGAGGATTGCATTGATGATGGAGATGCTATCTATCTGGACTACCGACATGTCGACAGCGGTCAGCTGTGCTCTGCCGTCGCCGTTCAGCCATAGCGCACCGTGGTATTCCCGACCGTTATACGTGAAATTTATCTCGTCGGGATTAACAAAGGTGTACCCGTCCTCCGCCTGCAGCGAAAGGTCGTAGCTGTACTGCTTTCCCTTTTCAAAGGTCGAAATTCTCGTATCATCCACCGCATAAAGGCTCTCATCCGAGTACCATACCGCAGCCGGATCCTCGGTATCCTGACCCGGCTCGCTCCAGCGCTCGAACAAAACGGAGTAGTGCGCGCCGTCCGGGACCGATGCGATCATGACAGGCGCACTGCCGTATTTGAAGCCGGAGGCATCGAGCTCGACCGAGACCTCGCGGATAAGGCCGCCCCCCTCCCCGGAGGAACCCTCTTCCGCATATGCCGACACCGTAAGCATCGGCAGCGCCGTGAATGCCGCGAGCGCGGCTGTCAGCAGCCTTGACATAATAGATTTTTTTGACATAAGTTAGCTCCTTTCTGCAGCTATTCCCGTTGTGACCTTATTATAACATGCTGCGGAGAGGGAAAAAGCAGTATTTCCGAGTTGGCATATGCCAACTCGGAAATATCATAGATATGTAGCGCACGGCTGATGAATTGTACATCGGCTGAGGTCTGACCGATGCTGCCGTCATAGCTCGGCATGCGACAGCAGCACGTCGAGGCGTTCGCCGTCGCGCAGTATGTCGATTATCCCGTAGCTCGGTCTGCCCTCGCGGGGGCGGGAGATGCTGCCGGGATTGAAAAGCCACAGAGGGCGCTCGCCGTCACGCTCCGGCGGCAGATATCGCTCGAGTCGGAGGTGCGTGTGACCGAAGAGCGCAATATCCGCCCCGCGCTCGCGTGCCGCCGCCGCGAGCGCGGAGAGCGAGCTCTTGACCCCGTAGCGGTGTCCGTGGCAGATGAATATCCGCGCCGCGCCGAGATCGAGCGTGAGCGATTCCGGCATTCCGCCGACGAACATATCGCAGTTGCCGGGCACGACTTGATACGCCTTGCCGCAGTCCTCGAGCAGCGGGACAGCCTCGCGGCAGCCGTCGCCGAGAAAGATAAAGCAGTCGGTGTCGCGGCGGTGCAGCTCTATCGCCTCGCGCAGCGCGCCGGAGCTTCCGTGCGAGTCGGAGAATACGGTGAGACGGTATTTTTCTTTCATATATGACCTCTTTCTTTCATATGCATGGATTGTGTTGTTGAGTCGCTGTGCGATTCAACATGAGGTTTTTCTTTGCCGTCATGGGCGGCGATCTTGCTTTGCAAGACCGCAAAGCTTCACGCGAACAATGCAAGCATTGTTCGAAAAGTTAACAAAAAGAAACGCCGCTCTGTGGGGTCATTGAATCGCTGCGCGATTCAATATGAAGTTTCGGTCTGTGCTTCGCACTTACCGAAACATTCACACCTTGTTTCTGCAACGGTCGACGAAACTTTTTTGCTGCTTACTGCTTTAGTCGGTGCGTGACGGGCGAAACCTTTATTTTGCAATCATCCTGCTGCTCTGTCCGAGAAAGACTCCCTTTTATAAAGTTTTCGCCAGGCCTTTTTCAAAAGGCCGCGTCCTCCCGCGCACCTCCTTGCACCGTTTGCATCGGTACTGCATAGAATATTAAGGCAAGAAAAAGCAATACCGCAAAGGGGGAAACCAAGATGGGATACAGCATCGACCGCGAGACGGCGGAGCGGCTGCGCTCGGTCGACGAGCAGACACTCGCCGAGATAATCGGACGAATAGCTCCGGCGCAGGCAAAGGCGCTGAGCGGCAAGACCGGAATGATAAAGAAGAAGCTCGGCTCGCTGTCAGCGGAGGAGATCTCACGCATCGTGTCGGGCGTAAAGCCCGAGCTGATTGAGCAGGTCAAGCAGCTGCTCGAGGGAGGTGGCGGCAGTGGCAGGTGAAGCACCCGATTACGGCAGCATGATAGGCGACATACTCGGAAATCCCGAGGCGATGGAGGGAGTCATGCAGGTAGCAAAGGCTATGGGACTCGGCTCGGCATTCGGGGCGAGCGGCGAGACCGGCTCAAACGACTCGAACGATCGGAATGCCCCGAGTGTATCGAGCGGCTCGGACAGCGCCGTAACCGGTTCGAGCCTTGCCTCGAACGGTGCGATAAATGCGTCCGACGCACGGAGCGCGAGCACCGATAACATACCCGGGATCGGCGGTC
>URAP01000026.1 GCA_900545935.1 uncultured Eubacteriales bacterium | reverse complement strand
GTACGGCGACGTGACGATTTTCGACGATTCTGCATCTTTTTTATCTCTCCCCGTTGCGGGTCGGCTAAAAAAGCGCAGACCGAAAAAGCGAAAGCCGCCGCACCGCCTGATGTATACGCGGGCGGCGCGGCGGGGATAATATCAGCCCGTACGGCTGCTCCTTTCGGGGAGTGCCGTACGGGCTTTTTCCTGTTATCTTAGGGTGGTGTTTGTGTAGTGTCAGATAAATCATCTCAAATCTCTCCGACGAAATACCGCAAATGTCTCCGACGAAATACCGCAAATGTCTCCGATGAAATGGCACAAAGCTCTCCGATGAAATGCCGCAAATGTCTACGACGGAAAACGTATGCAAAAGGATTTTTGATTATAGGTATATTTGGTGCCGATATAAGATTGCTTTTATTCTTCGTCCTCCTCGGACTGCCTTTCCTCCTGCGTCTCTCCCGCTTCGGTGAGCAGGTCTATGAAGCGACCGCGCACCTCGAGGCGCAGCGCGACCGAATCCTTGCCGCGAGCCTGCGCGTCCGGCAGGAGCTGCGAGTCGGAAAAGGCGAATATCACGGTCGAGGTACCGCGCGCGAACATAGTGTTGCAGAATGAATATCGCTGCGCTCCGCTCAGCCGCTCGGCGGGTATATCATCCTCGCAGATGACCTCGCGGACGGCGGTCAGCGGCAGTCGGCACGCCTCGCGGCGGTACTTGCCCTGCAGCCTGGTTACGACGAGCGAACGCCCGAGCGACGGGTCGAGGACTATGGAGTATTCAAACATCGACAGTCCGAAGCGAGTGGTCAGCAGCACGCCCGCGACTATAAGCACGAGTGCGATTATCTGCGGAATGACGCGGAAACTCGGCATAAATGTCGACAGTATCATGCACGAAAAGCCGACGATGAACAGCGCGAGCGGAACGGTGTAGTGCGCGCTGCCCCGCCGTGCGGGAATATAGGTCAGATCCTCTGCTTCTTCCTCGGCTTTATCCTCCTGCGCGACCTCCGGCTGAAGCTGCGATAGCTCATGCCGAAGCTCATCGTGTCGATCTTCCTGCGGATTGTTTTTCTGATTTTCGTCCATATCTGCCTCCGTGAAATTTACGTGCGAGTGCTGTTCTCCACAGAGCGGTGGAAAACATTTTGTATGTTTATTTAAAGCATTGCGAGGGGGCAGGGGGCTTTTGCAAAAGCGTCCCCATGCGTGTCAACCATTGTTTCGTATCACAACCTCGCCGTGACACTCCATCACCGCCGGCTGAGAAACGAGCTCGCCGAGCGAGTCGCAGACGATCCTTCCGCTGAGCGGGTTAACGACCGAGTCGATGCCGCCGCGAATGTCCGCCTCGACTTCGGAGTACTCAAAGGCGAGGTCGGTGTCTATCATTTCGCAGTCGATGAGGCGGAGATTTTTGCAGTAGCAGAGCGGCTGTGTGCCGATGATGCGGCAGTGCTCGAGGGTCAGCCCGTCGGAGAACCATGCAAGGTACTCGCCCTTGACGGTCGAATTTTTGACGGTGACGTTCTTCGAGTGCCAAAAGGCATCCTTCGTGTCGAGATTCGAGTCGGTTATGGTGAGGTTGTCCATGTACTGAAATGAATATTTACCGCTGAAATCGAGTCCCGAAATGCTGACCCCCTTCGAATCGAAAAATGCGTATTCGGAGACGAGCGAGCCGCCCGAGAGGCATATCCCGCTGCACTTCCAGCCGAATTCGGGGCTGTTTATCGTGCAGTCGGTGAGGGTAAAGCCGCTGCATTCGCGCAGCGCCTTGACCGACTCGATGCGGGTGCGCTCGATGATACCGCCCCCGCAGTACCAGAGCGGCGCGCGGGAGGGCTCGCAGAGATGCGAATCGCGCAGAACGAGCGCGCGGTTGTGCCACATCGGGTAGCGGAGCGAGAAGGAGCATTTGTCGACGACGATGCTGCTCGCCTCCTTGAGCACCGATTCGCCGTCGGCAGCGCCCTCAAAGCGGCAGCCGATAACATTTGTCACCTTGAGATTGTAGAGAGCGCGCTCTTCGTCAAAGGTTTGATTTTCGATTGTATTCATACGTTTCCTCCGAAAAAACGGCGGGCAGAATGCTGTCTGCCCGCCGCGCCCGTGTTTTCTTGTTGAGCCCGCCGTCGCGGCTCGGCTCGATTGTTTTATTTGCAATATATAATATCTACTGTGCCTTTTCGGGTTCGTTCTTTTTCGTTTTCTTCGGAACGAGAAAAGACAACATTGTCTGTCGGTCTGTGTTTTTCGTATCCCAGAGAACTCTATCCCTATAGGTTAGTGCTGTTTTAAGCTTACGGGGCTCGGGGAGAGATAAAATCGTTTGGAGTGTTCGATTTCGTCCCGCAAGGCGTACAATTGTACGTCGCGGGGCGAAATCGGGCGCAGAAAAAGCGAAAACAACAAATTTTAAGCAGGAATCCGCAAGGATTCCGACCCCTTATCTGCTATATGGGGCATACTAAAGCTCAATTATAATAGTCTGTTTTCGCTTTTTCGTTCCGGACGGATTTAGCCTCCCCGTAGTTTAGTCGATGGTAGCGAGGTAGTACATCCCGGGATGCTGAGTACCGAGCGTAAAGGTCAAAATCCCATCCTCATAGCTCGTCTCAAGCTCTCCCGTCATCTGCGCCTCCGGTCCTATCGAGCGTATGCGCATACGTGCCGCGGTGCGTATACTGACCTTCGCCTCCATGACCTTAACGAGCACAGGCGCGTGACCGTAGGAGAGCATATGGTCCTCATCCCACTGCATATCGCTGTTAACGGCGTCGCAGAGCGCGGTTATCAGCAGATTATCCGATTCCGCTATAGGCGCGTCGCTGAGCGAGGATATCGCGATAACGCCCTCCTTGCTCGTCGCGCTGACGGTCATTCCGTCGAGCTTTATCTCGCCCGCGCCCGCAAGTCTGCCGTAGACCGCCTTTGTGCGCGGGGAGTTGATATATCCGTAGTGCTTTGTCCAGCTGCGGTAGAGCTGACCGTCCGACGAGCGTATCTCTCCGCCCGAGAGGTCGGTGAGCGGCTTGTCGGCGGGTGCGCCGTTCTCAAAGCTGATACCTACCCGCTTGTATTCCGCAGCGCAGCGGTAAGCCTCCGAGGAGCCGGTTCCCGCATGAACGGTAACGCTATCGGTGCAGGGCGCTATATCGGCGCGGCGGGTGATGAGCGCGCTGTGCAGGAACAGCCCGAACTTCGCGGGGTCGTTCCATACCGAGAAAACGCCCTCGCGGTAGCCTACTCCGTCGATGGTCGGCGGGAGGATCTCCTTGCCGAGTATATCGAGGCGGTCGAGCCGCGTCGTGTATGCATAGGTATGTATCGCGTAGCCGGACCAGCGCTGAAACGAGCCGACGGCGGCATAGAGCAGCGGACTTTCGGCGCGGCAGGGATTAGGCCACGGCATATCCCACTCGGAGACGAAGAAGGGCTTATCCTGAATGCGCTCGTTTATGATGTTCGGATAGAAGCAGTCCTCCTGATCGGTGAGCGAATTCAGCATGGTGCAATGGTCGTTCCACCGCCAGTCGTAGAAGTAGGTGTGTGTGTCCATAAAGTCCATGTCGACGTGCGCGCGGGTAAGGGCATCACTAAAGAACCAGTTTGTGCCCGTAATCGGTATCTTTACTCCGATGGAGATCATGTAGTCGCGCATCTCGGCGAAATATTCGCGCTCGAGCTCGGTCTTGAACTCCGCGAGAACGCCGTCCTTTGCCGTAAGGTCGCAGCCCTCCGCATCGAACTCGATGCCGCGACGGTCGAGCCATGCGCGGAAGAGACGGCGAAAATCGGAGGTGTAGGGCTCGACGGTGAAATTCGGCTTACTGAAAAGGTCGTTCTCGTTGATTATCTCGGTCATGACGAACGCGGGATCATCCTTGTAGCAGAGCCCCGTGTACGGATTCATGTGGTTCCAGAGCTGACTCATGAACTCCTTCTGCAGCTCCTTCATGCGTTCGTCGAAGCAGTTGAAGGGGTATTTTGTCGAGTCGATCATATCAGCGGCAGCCGCAACGCCGTCCGCAGTCTTATAGCGTCGGTAGGTGAGCATATCGAGATACGAATATATTCCGCGCTCCTTCAGACAGTATACGAGGTAGTCGAGCCGTTCCATGCTGCGCGGATCGAGCTCGCGTGTGCTGCCGAGCCGCTTTCCGCGCGAAAATGAGAAGATGTTCGGGCTGTCCCATTCCGCATCGAGCTGATGGAAACGGACGATGTTGCAGCCTGTCTTTGCGAGACGATCGGCGACGGTCTCTGCGTATTCATGCGAGGGGAAGCATGCTCCGCCGTTGAAATTGACTCCCCAGAAGCGTGCCTCGGTGCCGTCCTCAAACTCAAAATGATCGCCCGCTGCGTGCATGAAGCCGTGCTTGCCCGCCGGGCGCTCGCTCTCGAATACAAACGAGATGTCGATGGGCATATCGTCGTGAAAAAGGGGATAAGGTACGAATTTTGACATTTTTCTTTCCTCATATACAAGGTATTTTTATTCAGAAAGGCAGAAAAGTCCCGAGCGATGCCGTCGTTTCTTTTCCGCCTCTCCGTGATGCGATGATTAATTAGATTTCTGCGCGGATGCTGCCGTACTGAGATATGATTGGAGATACTCCTCGAGGCAGAGACCGCCTTCGTGTATCTTCTGCGCGTGATATCTGCCGACAAAGCGATAATGCCACGGCTCGAAGCTGTAGCCCGTTATCTCGGTCTTATCCTCCGGGAAGCGCAGGATGAATCCGAATTTCCATGCATTCTCTCTCAGCCACTTGTATACCTCCTGATTTGCGAACGAAACGTCCGCGCCGGGGAGGTTGTGCATATCACAGCAGAGTCCCGTCTGATGCTCGCTCGTGCCGGGGCGCGCGGAATAGGTCTCTACCTCCGCTTCCGCCTGTTCCTTCGTCCAGCCCGGATGGCTCTTGAGCTCCTTTGACACGTAGCCCGTGAAAAGCTGCTCCTGATAGTTGTAGCCGCGGAACGCGCTCGTTACCGAAACATCGGTATAGCCGTATGCGCGCATCTCGATGAACAGTGCCTCGAGCGCCTTTGCGGCGTACTGACGCATCTGCTGCGTCGCTCTGCCGTCCTGACGGGTGTCGGCAATGTCGACGAGGTCGGCAGGCTCGTCTGAGGCACTTACAGTCGAGGTTTTATTAACAAGGATAAGGTAATCGTCACGCTCTGCGGGATCCATATACTGCTCGTAGTTGGCAAGGTCGGAGATGAAGGTGATACCGTATGCCTCCGGTCCGGTCAGCGGATCTGTCTCGGCAGCGGTCGTGCTCTCGGTGCCGCTCTGTGTATCGGTAGTGACCGCAGTAGTCTCGGCGGGCTTATCCGCATCCGACGGGTCGCTGATGAACCATATCGCAACAACGGCGCAAGCCGCGATGACGAGTATCAGCAGCAGGCAGACGAGCAGGGTTATATTTCTCCTGCGTCTGCGTCTGCGCTCGCGCAGTCTTGCCCGCTCTACGCGCTGTCTCGATTCGGCGCTCTGCCGATGCTGTCCGTTTTCGTTCGGGGCTCCGCCCCCGTTTTGTATCGGTCTCATTTCACTCATATCCGCTGCATATATCCTCCGGAGAGGATGTTCCTTTCATTTATGTCGTTGAGATCTGCCGTTAAATATTAATTATGCTTCCGCTCCCGATGTGCCCGTTCCGGACGCATAGTTTACGGAGTCTCGTTCTCGTTCTCGGCAGGCGGAGGATTCGGATCCGTTGCTGCGGCTATCGCCTCCGGCAGAGAATCCTCGGCAATATTCGACGCATCGGGCGAAATATTATAAATAAAGCCGAGTCCGGCATATACCGGCTGCTTTCCTTCGGCAACAGAGACGGTATAGTCCTCTATCTCACGGGTAATGGTTATTCTGCCTATTTTCTTTTTCTCGTCGACCGCGTAATCCGCGCTGACACCGGTCAGATAGTCGTCGAGCAGCTCGATGGGAATATAGATCTCGCCGCCGCGCTCGAATATCGGCGCGGAAAGACGCATCTCGTCGCCGCCGAGTACAAGCACACTTGAGCCGATCGTCAGCTTGATAATATTGCCGTCCTGCGTTATCAGCTTGTACCTCTTGCCGTCTCCTGCGACTGTAAGGTCAAAATCCGAGGCAAGGTCGGACATTTTGATATACGGCGTACCCGAGAAGAATGCACCGTTATATGCCACCTCGCGAGCAGATACCTTATTATCGTCCGGATCGGTGAGCAGATACTCCACCGTTTCCGGATGAGTAGAAGAGCCGAGGTGCAGATCGACGAATATTATACCGCCGGACACCGCACCGAGCAGCACTGTCATTCCGACAAGTGCAAACAACCACGGTATTCCACGCAGTATTCCGCGAACAAGCTCGGAGACAATGAATCTAAGCGCCGCGCGCCGTCTGCGTTTACGGTCAATGGCTCGCTTGCGCCTCTGCTCCGCGCGTCTCTCCGCGCGCTGCCGCTCCATCTCCTGTTCGGCCTGCCGTCTTGCCTGCTCGGCTGCCTCGAGCCGACGCCTATCCTCCTCGCTCATCGGAGGACGCTTTCTGCGCCGCTGTGCGCCGCTCGGCTGAGCACCGCCGTGCATACCGTTATTCTGACCGTATGCGGCATTATTCGGTATGCCGTAATTTGATGTGCCGTAGCCCTGTGTATCATAGCCATGTGCGGCGCTTCCATGCGCGCTGTAATTTGATGTGTCGTAGCCCTGTGTACCATAGCTATGTGCAGCACTTCCATGCGCGCCGTAATTCGGTACGCCGTAGCCCCGCGCGCTGCGCTCGGAAGCACCGTAGCCTGTCGTGCCGCTCATATCAGCGCGTCCCGGGGCATATTCGCGAGGGGCATTAGCCTGATACGGGTGATCCGGCTTAGGCAAGCGTTCAGCGCGTCCGTCCTGCGGTGCAGGTCTGCGCTGCTGCACCGGAGAGCTTTGTCGGTTCTCCCTGCTCTGCTGTGTGCTCCGTGCCGCCTGCCTATTCTTTTTCTTTTTATTTTTCTTTTTCTTTTTTTCGCTCTTCTCGGTCGAGCCGTCGGTGCGGCGCTCCGGCATACGTCCGTCGGAATGCCCCATGGTCTGTCTGCCGTCTTGCCTGCCGGTCGCCTCTCTATACCGTTCTCCGCCCGCTCCGGCTGCGCCGTGTATACCGTTAATACCGGTAGGCGCGCCCTCGGACAGTCTGCCCGTCTCGGTCATTGCGCCGCTGAGCACCCTGCGCGGCTCGGTCGGTGCGGCGCTGTGTCTCGGATCATTCTGCCGTGTACGGCTTTCCGAATTTGTGCGCTGCGGCTGAGTCCCACTCTGCGCGGGTCGGGACGGCTGCTGCTTTCCATGTCCGCGAGTATGTCCCACACTCCGCTCCGTCTCCGACGCGTGATTCGGTGTGCTCTCGGGTAGCTTTATTATTCTCGTGCCGTCGTACAGCGTCGTTCTGCCCTCGTACCCCTTGGGAGTTTTTCTGAGATTGAATACCTGAGTTCTGTTCAGTTTTGCTCCCTCCCTCCGCAGGTGTACGGTCATATACCGCCGATATCGTTACAGAGATGTGCGCTCCGCAGCAGCGCCGTTTGCTGCCGCTCGGGTATACTCATCTCATTGTATTTCTCATTATATTAAGTATTATAGCACATTACAGACTGCTTTTCAAGAGCAATTTCCTTTGCGGCTGCTGCGGATGTGTAGGATTACAATAGAAGTGTTGCACCAAGAAAAAAGAATAGCAATAGCCTTAATACGGGCGATATTGATATAGGTGATGCCATCATCTCGATATAAATTCGGGCATAAACGGCGACGGTATCATGGCGTTTACCATGTCTCACGAGCTCGTGCATTACATTCGGGATATATCTCCCGATATGTTCCGTAAGCTCACGGAATGCCTCTCCGAGATATACTACATGGAGGGCATGAGAAACGCTGCTTAGAAGCAGAAGAAAATGCCGATATTATTTCTATGCTTTCAAAAATTGAAAGCGGCAATTATAAAGCGAGCGATAAAGTACACTTTGGTACGGTATTCCCCGCTATCGCGAAGCGTATAGAAGAAATTACAGGCATAGCGGTCGAAGGTTTTGATGTTGCCATCGAGGCACGACAGATTGAGCATATTCTTAAGGATTACGGTAAGCACGGTTTAACCGATAGATTTATGTCAAATTTTACTGATATCGCAAAAATGGAATATGCAATGAACGACCCGGATGATATTCGGAAAGCAGGAAAAACACGCGCCTATACCTATACACGCAACGGTAGAAATAAAACAGCTGATACGATTCTCTATGAAAAGAACATCGGTACAAAGTCCTACTATGTAGTTCAAGCAGTTGCCGATACAAAAGCAAAAACGCTGTGCATAGTGACAGCGTTCATAGGAATCGAGGGATACAAAAAGGAAGCACCGCAGCTCACTTAATGCACAAAGCCCTAGTGCAACGTCCGAAATCGGTTCTGCGGTAACTTCCTGGGGGCATTATAACACAAGCGGATTCGGAAAGTCAACCCCTTTCCGATAAAAACTCCAAGAAATATCAGCGCAGGGAAAATATCGAGGAGCTGCTGTTTGACGATTCTATTTATTCTCAGTTTGAGAACGAGAACAGGAGTCGAATAACCGAGAGCGTTTCCGAGCGAGGAAATACACACACCGCGCAGGATGAAGTAACCGCTGAATATAAAAAGACGGTTGACGAAATTCTCAATGGGTCAAAAAATGTTCGCGATGCAGTTCTTATTGGCTATACTCCCGATATATATCAGAAACTCGGAATGCCATCACTGCCGTTTGTTATAGGCTATGCAAAGGTCTATAAAAACGATATTGATACTGTGCCGTTGGGACAGTGATATTATATTCGCCGTTTACACTCGCGAAGCGAATATCACCCGGCAAAGCCGGATATCACGGCACAGCAATACCTCTCGCCGTGAGATGAATATAACTGAAAAAAGCGATTGCAAAATGCAATCGCTTTTTTCATGGCGCGCCCGAGAGGATTCGAACCTCCGACCAATCGGTTCGTAGCCGAGTACTCTATCCGCTGAGCTACGGGCGCATTGCTTATGTATCTCAACAAAGCCTATACATAATACCACAGGAGAGGTTGTTTGTCAATACCTTTTTGAAAAAAAGTATGTTGCACTGAAGAAGTTCTTTCAGAAGTTCCGTCCTGAAATCCGCACTATAAAATGTAAGTTTTATGCCGGGGCGGCTTTTCGGCTTTGATTTTTTTAAAAAAATCTTATTTTCACTATTGACAATGCCGGGTATATATGATAAAATACCATAGTAAAGCAAGCAGAGCGCTCCGCTCTCACCTGACACAGCCCGGTGCATGGGTCACGGTCGATAAAGGATTTGTGGATTACCCGTGGGTTTCCTGTGATCGCGGAGATATGCTGCGCTGCTTTTACGAGTATGCAACATAAGCCGTGATTTTTTTATTTTTTGAGCGGAGGTGCTTTAGCCATCAGAAACAACAATAACAATTCAAGGGAGCATTATATTAATGACGAGATCAAAGCCGTTCTCGGCGCTCCTTCGAAGATTGTACGTGTCATCGGACCGGAGGGCGAGCAGATGGGACTGCTCACCGTTACCGCAGCGCAGAATCATGCATACGACAAGGGACTCGATCTCGTAATGATCGCGGCTCAGGCTGATCCGCCCGTATGCAAGATAATTGATTACGGAAAATTCCGTTTTGAGCGCGATAAAAAGGAAAAGGAAGCGAAAAAGAAGCAACAGATCATGGACATCAAGGAGATCAGACTTTCCTGCGCCATTGATACCAACGACTTCAAGACCAAGGTCAACCACGCTCGCCGTTTCCTTACCGGCGGAGACAAGGTCAAGGTTATTGTCAAGTTCAAGGGTCGTGAGATGAGCCATCTCGATGTGGGCAGAGAGCTGCTCGAGAGATTCCGTGAGGCATGCGCCGATCTCGGCGGTTCGGATAAGGCTCCGAGCCTTGACGGACGCTTCATGTCGGTATTCATCACGCCTAACAGCAAGCGAGAGGGTGCTTCCGCACAGTCGAAGGGCAAGGGTAAAAAGCCCGCAGCGACTGCCGCAGCAGCTACTCCTGAGGATAAGAGCGCGGAAAAGTAATTCCAGCGTGCCTCGGAATATAAAAGATCATACAGATCAAAAGTCAGTTTGTCCGGGCAGACCAGCTTTGCCGGACAAATCAGGAAAATTCAGCAGCTTGAAAGGAGCTCTATCATGGGAAAGATTAAGACACACAGCGCAACTGCTAAGAGATTCGGCGTTACCAAGAGCGGTCTCGTTAAGATGAACCATTCGCATCACCGTCACAATCTCGGTATAAAGGCACAGAAGAGAAAGAGACATCTTCGTTCCGGTGCTTACCTGAGCCCGGCTTTTGCAGCAACTGTTAAGTCGCTTATGCCCAGCAAGTAATCGGCGATAGGTTTTAGAGGAGGATAATAAAATGGCAAGAATTAAAAGAGCTATGATGACCCGCAAGAGACGCAATAAGGTTCTCAAGTGTGCTAAGGGTTATTGGGGTGCCAAGAGTAAACATTTTAAGATGGCCAAGCAGGCCGTAATGAAGAGCGGCAACTATGCATTCGTAGGCAGAAAGCTCAAGAAGAGAGATTTCCGCAGACTGTGGATCACCAGAATCTCCGCTCAGGCTAAGGCATGCGGCATGAATTACTCTACCTTTATGCACGGTCTGAAGAATGCAGGCATCGACCTCAACCGTAAGATGCTCTCCGAGATCGCGATCGCAGATAAGGAAGCATTTGCAGCTCTCGCAGCTCAGGCAAAGGCTGCTCTCTGAGAGAGATAATTATTTCAGCAGAACCCGGGACCATCCGCCTTGCGCGTGGGTGTGTCCGCGGGTTTTTCGCGTCAAATGGGAGATGCTTCGGACGGTGCCGAGGACGGGTGAAGCAATATCCGAGGATCATACGTGAGGCTCGGGCTGAAATACTGATGTGAATAGAATATACGGCTCGATGGGAAAATAATAACGGAGGCAACGACAGAATGGACAATTTCAAGAACGGCGCAGCCTATACAAGCCGCTTTGACGGCTGCCAGAGAATCACATCAAGGGCGAATCCGGCGATAGTCGCCGCAGCGGCGCTGTCGGAGCGGAAATATCGCGACCGAGACGGACTGTTTGCCTTTGAGGGGGCAAAGCTGCTTCGCGACGCACTCTCGTCCGGCATCCGGCTCGAGCGGATATTTGTCCGTGAGGATGCTCTCGGACGGCTTCCCGTCGAGCTTGATCCGACGCTTGTTACCGTTGTTTCAGCACCTGTCTACGACAAGCTGTCCTTCGACCGCTCGCCCGAGGGAATCATGTGTGTGGCAAAACATATTGACTTTTTGCATAAAAAGGTTACAATATATAATAACGGCGATTTTTCGGGTACCGCATTCATGGCTTGCTCGATACGTGATCCGGGCAATCTCGGCACCGTTATACGCGATGCGAACGCACTCGGAATAGACGAGCTGATACTCTCCGCCGACTGCGCCGATCTCTATAATCCTCGGACGGTCAGGGCGGCTATGGGTGCACTCTTTCGTCAGAAGATAACGCTGTGTGAGGACACGGTCGGCAGCATCGGAGCACTGCGTGCTCTCGGATACCGTGTGCATGCCGCCGCACTGCACCGTGCTGCCATACCGCTCAATCGTCTCGCGGTCGACAGCCGTGACTGCTTTCTTGTCGGCAACGAGGGCAGAGGGCTGCCCGAGGAGCTTATCGACGCGGCAAGCGACTGCGTTCTGATCCCGATGCGAGATGGCACCGAGTCGCTGAATGCCGCAGCTGCTGCAGCCATACTTATCTGGGAGACCGGAAAGGGCTCGTGGATAAAGTAGATGTGCGACGGGTTCGGATGCTCGCCGAGACCGTGCCTGCGGCATAAATGTTATGCGGCAAAGCGGATATTTGAAGAATGTGTATTTTTGAAAAAGGCTCCGGGCAAGGCTCGGACCGAATGGATTTCGGGATTTTTTACTGATAAGGCGATATTTGTAAAACGGGAAAGGGCTCGTGGATAAGGTGAGAGACACATTTGAAACGAACGTCGGCGCGGAGGAAAGTGCCGATCTTGTATACTGGATATGGCTCAGTCTCGCGATAGGCGCGGGAAGCTCTGCGGCGGGAAAGCTGTTTTCGCGCTTCGGGCAGAATGTCAGAGCAATATACGATGCCGACCCGGCAGAGTACGTGGGACTCCCCAAGGGCACGGCGGAGCATCTGACCGATAAGAGCCTGCGCGCCGCCGTCGGCATATACAACTGGTGCTCGGATAACGGTGTGGGAATGCTGCCGTATGACAGCGAGTACTTTCCTCCGCAGCTGCGGAATATACCGTCCCCGCCGGTCATGCTGTACTATCTCGGCCTGCTGCCGAATATAAAGAATCGGTTCTCCGTCGCGATAGTCGGCACGAGACGGATATCTCAGTACGGCGCGAGAAACGCATATACGATATCGAGCGACCTTGCCTCTGCCGGTACGGTCATAGTGTCGGGTATGGCGCTCGGAGTCGACGGTGTTGCGCATCGTGCGGCGCTCGATGTAGACGGATATACCATAGCCGTGCTCGGCTGCGGCATCGACCGAGTATATCCGCGCGAGCATAAAAATCTGTACGGCGAAATAATCCGACGCGGCACGGTGCTGACCGAGTTCTGTCCCGGTGCCGCGCCTATCGCACATAACTTTCCGATAAGAAACCGTATTATCAGCGGAATGAGCACCGCCACCGTGGTTATCGAGGCGGATGAGCGCAGCGGAGCTCTCATCACCGCAAAGGATGCAAAGCGGCAGGGACGCGCGGTCTATGCGCTGCCCGGAAATGTCGGTGCACTGGGCAGCTCCGGCACAAATAAACTGCTGCTCGAGGGCGCAAAGATGGTAACGAGCGCGCTCGATATCCTTGACGATTACAAGGACGAATATGCAAAGGTGCTCAATATCGAAAATGTGACCGGAAAGCTCGCGCGGTTTGATGGGAGCTTCAACCTGCGAAACACGTACGGCAGAAGCGCCGAGCCGTGTTATCCCCGCCTCGGTTCAAAGGGCGAGAGCAGAGGCGGACCGCGCCGGCGGAAGGTCGAGGAAAAGCTGCCGAAGCCGTTCCGTGCGGACTCCTGCGGCACCGCTGCCGTGACTGTCGATCGCATACCCGCAGAGCCGCGCCGCGCATCCGTCGGCACAGACGAACGAACCGAAGAGGCTGGACATGTCGGAGCATTCGCCGAAATCGACCGTGCGGGCGAGTATCTGACAGACGACCGCCGAACGGACAGCGGCAGAGCAGACGCGGGACGCACCGCCGATATTCAGAACAGTCCTGCGGAGGAGAGTCTATACGGTGAATATGCTGCCGATATTCAGACCGGGTACGGAGATATAGAACAGAGTCTGTACGGCGAGCATATGCCGAAGCCGTCAGGCGGCGCAGCGACGGGGTCAAACCAAGGCGGCGCTTGCACGGGTCGGTCCCGAGCTCGCCCGAGACAGAACAAAAATGCGGCGGGGCAGAATGCACCTGCGGAGCGTAAGAGAGGCGGAACGGTGCCGGTCGGAGCAAACTTTGCGACAAGCGGCAGATGCACGGGCGAGGCGACACAGGAAACGCAGAGCGTCGAACAGCTGCTTGCGGAAACGAGCGAATGCGGCAGAAAGATATATGCGCTCATTCCAGAAACGGGAACGACGACCATCGACGAGATCGTCCGGCACGATCTCAGCTTTCCGTTTGTTATGGCGGGGCTTACCGAGCTCGAGATATCCGGGCTTGCTGTTCTCGGCCCCGGCGGAGAATACCGCAGAGGAGAGGGCTTTTAGCGCCGGAGCATTTCCGCAGGCGATATATAACGATTATTACAGCTGCCCGGCACCGTCCGGGACAACGAAAGGATAGATTGAAGTAAATGTCACATCTTGTTATAGTTGAGTCTCCGTCCAAGGCGGGAACGGTCAAGAATTATCTCGGCTCCGGCTATAAGGTGGTAGCGTCGATAGGTCACGTACGCGACCTGCCTAAGAGCACACTCGGAGTAGATATAGAAAACGGCTTCAAGGCGAAATATATAAACATACGCGGTAAGGGACCGCTTATCGCCGAGCTGAAAAAGGAAGCGAAGAATGCCGATAAGGTCTATCTCGCAGCCGACCCCGACCGCGAGGGAGAGGCGATATCGTGGCATCTTGTTACGGCGCTCAATATCCCGCCGGAGAAGGTCTGCCGTGTTACCTTTAACGAGGTAACAAAGAGTGCTGTCCGTGACGCGATAAAGCACCCGCGAAAGATAGACGAGGATCTTGTCAACTCGCAGCAGGCGCGCCGCATACTCGACCGCATAGTCGGCTACAAGCTCAGCCCGCTGTTCTGGAAGGCTATACACGGCGGTCTGTCAGCCGGACGTGTTCAGTCGGTCGCAACGCGCGTTATAGTCGACCGCGAGGCGGAGATAAATGCATTCGTACCCGAGGAATACTGGACGATAGATGCAGATTTCGGTACCGCAGGTGGAGAGACGCTCCATACCAAGTATTACGGTAAGGGCGGCACAAAGGGCGAGCTGCACAGCGAGTCGGATGTTAACGCCGTGCTCGACGGGATAAAGGGCGGAGCTTTTACCGTTTCATCGGTTCGCCGCTCAACGAGGGCAAAGAATCCGCAGCCGCCCTTCACCACCTCAACGCTGCAGCAGGACGCATCGCGCAAGCTCGGCTTCCGCTCGACCCGTATAATGCAGGTCGCGCAGGAGCTGTATGAGGGTGTTAATGTCGGCTCGGAAAACGGCGGCACGCAGGGTCTTATCACCTACATGCGTACCGACTCGCTGCGCGTAGCGGATGAGGCGCGCGCAAGGGCTGCCGAGTACATCGAGAGTACCTACGGCAAGGAATATGTGCCCGCATCCCCCCGCGCCTATAAGTCCAAGGCGGGCGCACAGGACGCGCACGAAGCTATCCGACCCGCGAATCCCACGCTCGAGCCTGATAAGATAAAGAAATATCTTACCGCAGATCAGTATAAGCTGTATAAGCTCATATTCAACCGCTTTACCGCGAGCCAGATGGCATCTGCGGAGCTTGATACCGTTATTGCGGATGTCGATTGCGGCGGCTATACCTTCCGTGCCTCCGGCTACACCGTTCGCTTTCGCGGCTGCCTCGCGGTCTACGGCTCGGCGGACGAGGGCGAAAATAACGGCACGCAGGGCGCGATACCTAACATCTCGGAGGGCGAGCATGTCGGTGCGGAAAAGATAACTCCTGCCCGCCACTTTACCGAGCCGCCGGCGAGATACAACGAGGGCTCGCTCGTCAAGTTCCTTGAGGAAAAGGGCATAGGCAGACCGAGTACCTACGCTACGATAATCACTACAATCATCTCGCGCGGCTATGTAGAGCGCGACGGAAAGATGCTGCGTCCGACCAAGCTCGGTGAGGTCACTACCGATCTGATGAAGCAGTATTTCCCGGAGATAGTCGATTACGAATTTACCGCGCAGATGGAGTCGTCGCTCGATGATATCGAACACGGAAATGTCGATATTCAGAGTGTTCTCGGCTCGTTCTATACCGAGTTTGCAAAGCAGCTCGAGACCGCGGAGGAGACGGTAGCCAAGGAAAAGGTCAAGCTTCCCGACGAGCAGACCGACATCATATGCGACAAGTGCGGCGCGACGATGATAGTCAAGAACGGCAGATACGGAAAGTTTGCCGCCTGCCCGAACTATCCTACCTGCCGCAATACACGCCCGCTCGATCGCAAAGCTCCCGCGAGCGACAGCGCAGCGACCGAGAAGGCGACTCCCGCACCCGACGGGATGAAGTGTGAAAAGTGCGGCGCGGACATGGTGCTTCGCAGCGGACGGTACGGCAGCTTTTATGCCTGCTCGAACTATCCGCAGTGTAAGAATACAAAGCAGATCGCAAAGAAGATAGGCGTCAAGTGCCCGGACTGCGGCGGCGAGATAGTCGCAAAGCACGGACGCAACCGCTCCTACTTTTACTCCTGCGAGAACTATCCGAAGTGCAAATTCTCGTCATGGGAGCTTCCGCTGGCAGATAAGTGCCCGCAGTGCGGAGGAATGCTGTTTAAGAACAAGGGCAAGAATATTGCCGTCTGCCGCACCGAGGGCTGCGGCTATAAGCGCGAGCTCGAGCCGACGCATGACGGCGGAGACGGAGCAAAGGACGGAGAGAGCGCAAAGTAAGCGCTCTGCGGAGGGATAAAGGATGAAGATAATAATCGACGTAATGGGCGGAGACAATGCGCCGGAGGCGGGCGTTATCGGTGTGCTCGACGCGGCTGCGGCAATGCCGGAGCACAGCTATATCATCGTCGGACGCGAGAACGAGATACGCGATACCGCACGCGCTGCGGGCAGAGAGACCGAGCTTGACGGTATTCGTATCGTTCATGCCGACGGCGTTATAACTATGGAGGATCAGCCTCTGAGCGTCGTTCGCGAAAAGAGCGACTCGTCGATGGCTGTCGGACTCAGGATGCTGCGCGACGGAGAGGGCGATGCTCTCGTCAGCTCGGGAAATACCGGCGCGCTGCATGCCGGCTCCTCGCTCGTCGTTCGCAGAATAAGAGGTGTAAAGCGCTCTGCGATAGCCTCGGTGCTGCCGTTCGCGCGTCCGATGCTGCTTATCGACTCCGGCGCGAATATCGACGTTCAGCCAGAGTACCTGCGTCAGTTCGCGGTCATGGGCTCGATATATATGAAGAATGTGTTCGGCATAGAGTCGCCGCAGGTCGGACTGCTCAACAACGGTACCGAGGAGTGCAAGGGCGGCGCAATGATGGTCGACACATATAAGCTGCTTCGCGGAGAGCCGACGATTAATTTCGTAGGCAACGTCGAGGCAAAGGCTGCACCGCTCGGCGCGTGCGACGTGCTCGTTACCGATGGCTTTACGGGTAATGTTTTCCTCAAGCTCAGCGAGGGATTGGGTCAGTATCTGCTCTCCTGCCTTAAGGATTGCTTTACCGAGAATCTGGTCACTAAGGCATCGGCGCTCGCTATGCGCGGAAGCCTCAGACGGCTGAGGCACTCTGTGGATGCCTCCGAGTTCGGCGGCGCTCCGCTGCTCGGACTGTCAAAGCCGGTGCTCAAGACGCACGGCAGCTCGGATGCACGCGCTTTTGTCAGTACGATAAAGCGCGCGGCGGATTTTGCCGGAACCGGCGTTCATGTCGAGATAGCAAAGTGGGTCGAGCAGGATGCGGCGAGAGCTAAGGCGGCTGCGGAGTCTGAAGAGGCAGCCAAGGCTGCGGAAGCCGCTGCTTCGACACCGGAAAAGACGGATGCTGCCGAGTCGGCAGCAGCGTCAGAGCCGACCGATACAAAGAATGCCGAAAGCGCTGCCGACGGTACGGATGTACATTCCGGGACCTGAGACGCAGATAAGGCGGAAAGGAAAGAAAGATGCATGAATCGGATATTCGTCCGGCTCCGATAGCCGGACTTGAAAAGACCGTAGGTCATACATTTGAGAATAAGGAGCTTGTTCGCACGGCGCTGACCCATTCATCCTATTCGAATGAGCAGCGTGCGCACGGCGTCGGGATGAAGTGCAACGAGCGGCTCGAGTTTCTCGGCGATTCGGTGCTGTCAATCATCGTCAGCGACTATCTGTTTGCCACGCACCCGGACATGCCCGAGGGCGAGCTGTCCAAGGTTCGCGCGGGCACGATATGCGAGCGGGCGCTTGCGGGCTTTGCACGCGAGATAAAACTCGGCGATTACCTCTATCTCGGCAGGGGTGAGGAAAAGCTCGAGGGCAGGAGCCGCCCGTCTATCCTTGCGGATGCGTTTGAGGCGCTGCTTGCGGCTATCTATCTCGATTCGAATATAGAGGAGGTCTCGCGTTTTCTGCTCCCGTTTGCGGAGGATGAAATATCGCGTATACTCTCGAGCGGACATACCGCCGACTACAAGACCATTCTTCAGCAGCTCGTTCAGCAGGAGCACGGCGAGATACTCGAGTATGTACCCGTCAGCGAGACGGGACCCGCACACAAGCGTGTGTTCACCGTCGAGGCGCGGCTCAACAGCAATGTTATCGGCGTAGGCACTGCCGGCAGCAAGCGTGCGGCGGAGCAGATAGCGGCACAGAAAGCGCTCGAGCTGTTCGGCGATAAGATATAGGCAAGATAATAGTAAAATAACATAGGCGCCGTAAGTGCTATCCGCTGCTAGCACACCGTCGTGCGACGGTAATACGGTATGAGGAGGCGAGCAAATGAGACATATAAATATTCCTGTTTTTATCCCGCATCTCGGCTGCCCGCATACCTGCGTTTTCTGCAATCAGCGAAAGATATCGGGCGTGTGCTGTGTCGATCTTGATGCGGTGCGCGCTCAGATAGAGTCAACGCTTGACGGTATACGCGGCAGAGAGGACGAGTACGAATGCGAGATAGCATTTTTCGGCGGCAGCTTTACCGGCATACCGAGAGACGAGCTGACGGCGCTGCTTGAGCTTGCACGTCCGTATGTTGATGACGGCAGGGTGGCGAGCCTGCGCTGCTCGACACGACCCGACTATATCGACAAAGAGATAATTGACCTTCTTCTCCGCTACCGTATGACTACGGTCGAGCTCGGGGTGCAGAGCACATCGGCAGAGGTGCTACGCCGCTGCGAGCGCGGTCATACGGCAGAGCAGTCGCTCGCTGCGCTGCGGATGATAAGAGAGAGCGGGATGCACGCGGTCGGTCAGATGATGACCGGACTGCCCGGCTCGACGCGCGAGAGTGATCTGCGGACGGGCTGCGATATAATAGGCGCGGGCGCGGACGGCGCGCGGATATATCCTACTATGACATTTGCGGGAACGGCGCTCGAGGGTATGCTGCGGCGAGGCGAGTATATGCCGCCTTCGACTGCAGAGACGGTCGAACGGGTCGCAGATCTGTGCGAGCTTTTTGATAAGGCGGGAGTCCCGGTAATACGGATAGGGCTTTGCTACGGCGAAGGGCTGACCGGTGAGGACGGTATCGTTGCGGGCGACTATGAGTGCGCCGTCGGCGAAATGGCTCAGAGCGAGGTGTTCCTGCGCCGTCTGCGCGCACTGCTTGCGGATGAAAAGGTGACAGGAACAGCCGGCGCGGAAGAGCCCGATGCCGTATCAAATGATATATCGGCTGATGATACCGGTTCGGCGCATTCTCCGGGCAGTACGGGAATACGCACTCTGACCGTCTGTTGCCCGAGGGGCAGGACCTCTCAGGTGATAGGTCACAGACGGGCGAACGCAGAGACTCTGCGGCGCGAGTACGGCATCGGTCGGCTGCGCGTACGCGAGGACGACTCGCTCTGCGGCTATGAGCTGCGGCGTTGTTGACCGGCGTGCTGTCGGCACAGTGCTGTACGGTACGCGAATTTTCGGTTATTTGCGTGCTTTATGTCAATTCTGCGCGGCGCACAGCCCGAGCCGCCGACCGAAATAATTATTCCTTTGGCGCAGATCGGTCCTTACTGCATTCCGATGCTTTCATCATTGCAGTATTTGTGCGCTATGCTCCGATAGCTTATTTATTCCATAGAACCGCTGCACGACATAGATGCTTTTTTCGACATTACGGTCAAATGACAACGATGTGCGGCAGGTGCTTTTTCGGCGGATGCCGAGCTACGAAATAAAAAAAGAAACGGATGGTCTGAAAATTGAAAATCAAATCGCTCGAGCTTCTCGGCTTTAAATCGTTTCCGGACAGAACGGTGCTCAACTTTAACGACGGTGCGACAATCGTCGTAGGACCGAACGGAAGCGGAAAATCAAATATATCCGACGCTATACGCTGGGTGCTCGGAGAAACGTCGGCTAAGGGTGTTCGCGGGTCGAAGATGGAGGATGTCATCTTTGCCGGCGCCGCCTCACGCCGCGCAATGACGACGGCGGAGGTCTCGCTTATCCTCGACAATACCGAGGAGGAGGGAAAGCTCGTCGACCGTGGAGATGAGATAATCGTTACCCGTCGGTGCGTTCGCGGCGGCGAGAGCGAGTATCTTATCGACCGCAAGCCCGCGCGCCTGCGTGATATTACAGAGCTGTTCATGAATACCGGCGTTGGACGCTCCGGCTATTCTATTATCGGTCAGGGCAAGATAGCCGAGATAGTGTCGCAGAAGAGCGATGAGCGCCGCACGATATTCGAGGATGCTGCGGGCATATCGAAATATCGCTTCCGCAAGAACGAGGCGGAGCGGCACCTGCAGGGCGCTGTTGACAATATGGTCCGCGCGGAGGATATTCTGCGCGAGCTCGAGGCGCGTGTCGCACCGCTTCAGCGCGATGCGGAAAAAGCAAAGAGGTATCTCGAGCTGTTCGAGGAAAAGAAACGCCTTGACGTTTCGCTGTGGCTGTACGATGTTGAGGATGTGCGGCGCAAGGTCGGCAGTCTCGGCGACGAGACCGCTGCCGCAAAGCGTATGCTCGATGAGGCGGACGGCGAGCTTGAGGCGCTTGAGGCAAGGAACGAGCGGCTGTTCGACGAGGCTCAGCAGACAAAGCAAAGAGCTGCGGAGGCGCAGAAAAATCTGCGCGATAACAGTGCTGCTTCGCTCGAGCTCGAGGGCAGTGTAAAGGTGCTGCATAACGAGCTTGAGCATATAGGAGAGCGAAGAGCTGAGGCAGAGTCGACGCTCACTCTCCGCCGCGCTGCGCTCGAGGAGGCAAACGGCAGCGGTGCCGAGCTGCTCTCACGGCTTGAGGAGCAGACGGCTGCGCTCGAGGCATTGCGCGCAGAGCATGCGGAACTTGACGGCGGTGCGGAGCAGCTTAAATCGCAGCGTGTGGAGAATGAAACTCGTGAGAGCGAGCTGGAAAGGCAGCTGCGCGAGATAGAGAACGGCGCGGTAGAGCGTCGGCTGAGACTCTCCGAGATAAGCGGCTCGCATGAGAGCCGCGAGCTGCGCCTTGCCGAGATAGAGGAGTGTATTGAGGAGATACTCGAGCGCGGCAAGTTCCTCGGAGACCGCCTTGAGCGCTCCGAACGGACCGTTGCGGACTATACCGCACGCCGCGAGCAGACCGGAGCGGAAGCGGACGGACTCGAAAAGCGCCTCGGCGAGCTTTCGGCAGAGACAGAGGAGCTGCGGGCGGAGCAGGTGCGCATAGGCTCTGAGCTGGCTGCAAAGAAGCAGCGCGCGGATACGCTTCGCCGCATGGAGGAGCACTTCGAGGGCTATAACGGCAGTGTTCGCTTCGTTATGGACGCGGTCGGCAGAGGTCGGCTCGGCGGCGTGCTCGGTCCGGTATCGCGGCTGATAACCGTTCCGGACAAATATTCCACCGCTATCGAAACGGCGCTTGGCGCGAATATTCAGAATATCGTTGTCGAGGATGAGGCAACCGCCAAGCGGGCAATTGCAATGCTGCGCGACGGCGGGGCGGGCAGAGCAACCTTTTATCCCGTTTCATCCGTGCGTGCACAGCAGCTCAATATTGATAAGAGCCGTCTCTCTTCATATAAAGGTTATATCGGGATCGCCGCTGAGCTTATCGAATGCGACGAGCGCTGCGGCGATGTAATATCCTACATGCTCGGCAGAACGATCATCTTCCGCGACCTCGACTGCGCGACCGACTATGCGCGCGCAAGCGGTTACCGTGTGAAGATAGTTACCCTCGACGGTCAGGTCATTAACGCGGGCGGATCGTTTACCGGAGGCTCGAACAAGCGAAACAGCGGAATGCTCACCCGAGCGCAGGAGATACAGCGCTTTGCCGAGGAGGCTGCGGCGCTCGAGGTCAAGCTGCGCGCAGCGAGCGACAGAGAAAAGAAGATAGCCGAGGAGAGCGCGGAGCTGCGCGATCGTCTCGGAGAGCTGAAGCAGAATCTCTCGGTTCTCGATACCATGCTCGGTGCCGAGAATACTCAGAATGCGCTGCTCCGTTCGCAGATAGACGCGGATAAGGAGAGCCTTATAGGACAGCGGGAGGCGCTCGAGGCGCTCGGCGCAGAGAGCAAGCGTGACGACGACGAGTGCGAGGCGCTCAGACGCGAGCTTTCCGAGTCGGAAACTGCCGCACAGCGGTGTCGAGAGATGCTTGCATCGACGGCGGAGGAGCACGAGCGGTTGAACCGCGACATTGCGCGTGCGCTCGACAGGGTCTCTGCTCAGCTCATCAGGATAAATTCCGCCGAGAAGGATATCGAGGCGACCGAAAACAGCATCTCGCTCGGTCAGGCAACGGTAACTCGGCTGTCCGAGCAGATAGCGGAAGCTGAGGCCGCTATCGCCGCCTGCAACGAAAAGGAGGAGGAGGTCCGCGCGCGGCTCGCTGCGGCGGATACCGACCTTGACGGACTGCGCGGACGCGCGGCTGAACTCGAGAGCGAGCACAGCGCGCTGATAGACGAGGGACTGCGCAGCGATGCGTCGCTCTCCAGACTGCGCGAGCAGATAAAGGAGGAGAACCATCGCCGCGAGACGCTGTTCCGTACCTATACCGAGCTTGAGTCAAAATTTGAGTCTGCAAAGGCGGAGCAGGATAAGCTCGCTTCCCGCCTCTGGGAGGAATACGAGCTGACATATGCCACCGCCGCGGCGCTCGACTATCCGAGAGTGACCGAGGAGACGAGAACGGCGAGTGCGGCAAGGCAGACCGAGCTGCGCTCGAAGATCCGCGCGCTCGGACCGGTAAATGTCGGTGCGATAGACGAATATAAGGAGGTCAGCGAGCGCGCGGGCTTCATGCGTTCGCAGTATGACGACCTCTGTCGCTCGAAGCAGGAGCTTGAGGAGATCATTACCGGGCTCGAAAAGGAGATGCGCGAACGCTTTGTTTCGGTAATGGAGCAGCTCGATTCGGGCTTCAAGCGTACCTTTCGAGAGCTATTCGGCGGAGGAACGGCTGAGCTGTGCCTAACCGACCCGACCGATCCGCTCGGCTGCGGAATAGAGATAAACGTCGCGCCGCCCGGCAAGATAGTCAAAAGCATGTCGCTGCTATCCGGCGGTGAGCAGTCGTTTGTCGCGATAGCGCTTTTCTTTGCCATACTTGATGTAAACCCCACCCCGTTTGCGGTGCTCGATGAGATAGAAGCGGCGCTTGACGATGTAAACGTCGCGCGCTTTGCCGACTATATCAAGCGTTACTCCGGCTCTACCCAGTTTGTCGTTATCACGCACAGACGCGGTACGATGGAGATAGCCGATACGCTGTACGGCGTTACTATGCCGGAGCGCGGTATCTCGAGGGTACTGACACTGAATATAACCGAGGTTGAGGATCGTCTCGGAGTTAAGATAAAATAGCCTTCGAACGGCAAACGGCGAAAATTAACCTCGCCTTAATAGCACCGCAATATATTGTATATATACTTGCTTTTAATGGTCGCATTATGCGATGTCGGCAGCGCACGGATGGCGATATTTGCGCCGTGCCGCCGAACGGAGTAAGAAAGGAAGTGCCCGTTCTGTCGGGCAGATCATAAAATGTCATTTTTCGACAAGCTGAAAAGGGGACTGTCAAAGACAAAGGACGGACTCCTGAAACAGATAGACGGCATATTCCGCTCGTTTGTACGTGTGGATGAGGATATGCTCGAGGAGCTTGAGGAGCTGCTTATAACCGCAGATGTCGGCGTAGGACCGACGGAGAAGATAGTCGATGCGCTGCGCGAGCGGATAAAGGACGACCGCATCAGCGAGCCGGAGGCTGCAAAGGCGGCGCTGTGCGATATTCTACGCAGCGAGATAGGAGAGGGCGAGCCGCTCTGTCTTGATACAAAGCCGGCTGTGGTGCTCGTTATCGGGGTAAACGGCGTAGGTAAGACCACGAGTATAGCCAAGATAGCCGCAAGCCTCAAGAGCGAGGGCAAAAAGGTCATTCTCGCGGCGGCTGACACCTTCCGTGCCGCAGCGATAGATCAGCTCGGCATATGGGCGGATCGCGTCGGTGTGGATGTCGTATGCCACGAGGAGGGTTCCGATCCCGCCGCTGTTGTTTTCGATGCCGCAGCAGCCGCCAAGAAGCGCGGCGCAGACGTGCTGATAATCGACACTGCGGGCAGACTGCATAACAAGAAGAATCTTATGGATGAGCTTGCGAAGATAGATCGAGTTATCGACCGCGAGCTGCCGGGCTGTAGCCGCGAAACGCTGCTCGTAGTCGACGCGACGACCGGACAGAATGCCATCAGTCAGGCAAAGGAATTTAAGAATTCCGCAAAAATCACCGGACTTGTGCTGACCAAGCTCGACGGGACCGCTAAGGGCGGAATAGTCTTTTCGATAAAAGAGGAGCTCGGTATACCGGTCAAGTATATCGGCATCGGCGAGCAGATGGATGATCTTCAGCCGTTCAGGGCGGATGAGTTCGTTCGCGCACTGTTTGAATGAGGATACGCAATGCTTGAATTTGTACTTGCTACGCATAACAAAAACAAGGTCAGAGAGATGGAGCGGCTGCTCGGTCAGACGCTCGGGAATAAGGTCGAATTTTCCGTCAAAACGGCGGAGCAGGTCGGCGTGACCGACGAGATAGAGGAGAACGGCAGTACCTTTGAGGAAAATGCGCGTATAAAGGCGCGCGCACTTGCTTCCGACCGCTATATCTCGATCGCGGATGACTCCGGACTTTCGGTCGATGCGCTCGGCGGTGCGCCCGGGGTGTATTCGGCGCGTTGGTCGGGAGAGGGCGATGAGGGCAATAACCAAAAGCTGCTCCGCGAGCTCGAGGGTAAGCGCGGAGAGGAGCGCAGAGCGCGCTTTGTTACCGCCGTCTGCTGTATTCTGCCGGACGGCAGGGAGCTGATGCTGCACGGCGAGTGCGAAGGACTGATACTCGACGCACCGCGCGGCGAGGGCGGCTTCGGATATGATCCGCTCTTTCTCTACGAGCCGCTCGGACGCAGCTTTGCCGAGCTGAGCGGCGACGAGAAGAATGCCGTCAGTCATCGCGGACGTGCGATGCGGGCACTTGCCGGCCGCCTTGCGCAGATATATATCGGCGGTACGGTGAATAAATGATGGAAGCATCCGAGAGAGGCGGCAGGCGGATAGGGCTTTACGGCGGAACCTTTGCCCC
>URAP01000025.1 GCA_900545935.1 uncultured Eubacteriales bacterium | reverse complement strand
ACCGCCGACGGTCGCGGGTCCGCTGACGGTGCCCGCATTGTAGCAGTCCTCGACAACGCCCGCTCTCCAGTGCTGACCGGTAACGCCGCCGATATAGCCGGTAGTACCGCTGACAGCGCCGCGGTTGTAGCATCCGCTCACTGTGCAGTCTCCGTTTACGTAACCGACGACACCGCCGACGCACGAGCCGCCGGAGACATCCGCCTCATTGCCGCAGTTCGTCACCTTTCCTGCGGTGAGCTTTCCGACGATTCCCGCAGCATTTGCGGAACCGCTGACCTCACCGCGAACGACGAGATTGCGAATCTCACCGCCGTTTACATCGCCGAACAGACCGATGCCGCTGCCGGAGGAAATATAAAGCCCGCTGACGACGTGGTATCCGCCGTCGAAAATTCCCTTAAAGGATGCGGAGGAGCTGCCGATAGGCGACCACGGTGCGCTCTTACCGCCGAGGAATACGTTGCAGGCGAGGCGGACGAGCTTGCCCTCGTAGCTGTTACCGTCATTTACCGAATCGGCAAATGACTTGAAAGCCTCATAGCTGCCGATGATAAGATCGGGCTTTCTCTCCTGCCATGTAAGCACGGGCAGACCGCCGTTCAGTCCGTCGGTATCTGCCTTAAATGCATCGCCGAGCTCTGCTGCGGTGAGCGAGGAAACCTCGGTCACACCGCTCTTTGTGCTCGAGCCGCTGCCGCTGATAAAATAGCAGTCGGTATTCGTGCCGCGGCTCGCGCCGATAACGGCGTCGATATTGTTGCTGTTGCCCGCAGTGTCAACAACCGCGCCCGCATTGTAGCAGCTTTTGACCTCGGGGGAGGCAGCCTTGTGTCCGCCGACTACACCGCCGACGGTCGCGGGTCCGCTGACGGTGCCGGCATTGTAGCAGTCCTCAACAACGCCCGCTCTCCAGTGCTGACCGGTAACGCCGCCGATATAGCCCGTAGTTCCGCTGACAGCGCCGCTGTTGTAGCATCCGCTGACCGTGCATGCTCCGTTAACGCTTCCGACAACACCGCCAACATTCGTGCCGCCGGAGACATCCGCCTCGTTGCCGCAGTTCGTCACCTTTCCTGCGGTGAGTTTTCCGACGATTCCCGCAGCATTCGACGAACCGCTGACCTCACCGCGAACGACGAGATTGCGTATCTCACCGCCGTTTACATCGCCGAAAAGACCGATGCTGCTGCCGGAGTCGATATACAGTCCGCTGACTACGTGATATCCGCCGTCGAATATTCCCTTAAAGGTTGCGGATGAGCTGCCGATAGGCGACCACGGCGCACTCTTGCCGCCGAGGTCGATATCCGCAGCGAGTACTACCGTTCTGCCCTCATAGCTCTCGCCGCCTGCGACAGCCTCCGAGAGCCGGCGCAGCTCGTCTGCCGTAGACACGGTAATATCACCGTCGGCAAAGACCGATACGGGAATTATCGTAACTACCGTCAATACGGCAAGAAGAACGGAAAGAAAACGCTTTGTCATCTTTTTCATCTTGTTTCTTCCTTTCAAGTGAATACCGCAGACGCTCGCTGCACAAAGCCCCCGCCCTGAGCACAGCACACCGATGCGATACGGTTAATAGTTCGATTGTTTCCGAAGGATCGGCAGCCGAAAAATCAAAAAAGGCGCAGCCGTCCCCCTAAAAGGGGACAAACGGCTGCGCACTTCACACCAAAGGCTGCATCACCGATAAAATACGGCAGGTATCCTGACTCATGAAGGCATGGGTATACCCATGCAGAAAGCACCCCGCATTACGGTACGGAGAGCATATCATCTCGTCAAATACAGTAATGGCGGTTGTTCCGGACTCGAACCGGATTCCCTTTTCATCTACTCAGCTTACAACTTTTCAAACCGTATCTTATCAAATATTCGGTTGTTCCTATTATACCATATATAATATCGCTGTTCAAGGGGACAAATTGTACAAATTTGTGTTTTTCACCACAGCTCGGAGCATCGCTCGTCAATGGACGCTATATCCCCCGTGCGGTATTGCAATTATCCTTGAAATAATATATAATAAATGGCAGAAAGCTATTATCGACCATTACCGTAAAGGAAAAGCAGCTATGCCTAAGCGAAAATACGGCTTTAATACAGTTTATATATCCGAGCGGCTGCAGGAGTGTCTGCGACCTATATCGCACTGCGCCCTCTCGACTATCATTGCACCTATGGGCTACGGCAAGACCACCGCGGCAGACTGGTATCTCGAAAAAAAAGAAGAGGACGGAGCGACGGTCATTCGCATAAGCGTTTACTCGGATAACCTCGCCGTATTCTGGCGGAGCGTGCAGGAGGCGTTTTTTCATGCCGGAATAGATCTGCTGCGTGACTACCCCTGCCCTGTGGATGCCGTCGGCGGCAGCATGCTTATCGACGATCTCTGCCATGTGCTCGGCAGCGAGCGCGAGTGCTGCATCTTCATCGACGATTTTCATCTGCTTACCGACAGTCGCGCCGCCCATTTCATCTGCCGACTCGCGCAGCGGCTGCCGCAGAACGTACATATCATAATAGCGAGCCGCGACCGATTTCTCCCCGCCGCAGAGACCGTACGTCTCGGCAGCAGGCTCTATCAGATAGGAGTCGAGCAGCTGCGGCTGAACTACACCGAGCTTGCCGTCTATGCCCGCCGCTGCGGAACGCCGCTGACCGACACGCAGACAGAGGAGCTGCTGTATTTCAGCGAGGGCTGGTTTTCGGCTGTCTATCTTAATCTAAAAACACTCTCAGAGCAAGGCGCGCTGCCCGACCGCAGCTCGGATATCTATGCGCTCTTTACCGCTGCAATGCTCGATCCGCTCCACGAGGAAACACGCGAATTTCTCGCCGTAATGGGACTTACAGACGAGTTTGCCGTCGAAATGGCACGCACGGTCTCCGGACGCGCCGATGCGGAAACTCTTCTCACCTCGCTGACAGAGCAAAACGCATTTGTAACCAAGCTGCCCGACGGTAAGAGCTTCCGTTTTCATCATATGATGAAGGAGTGCGCAGAACGCACCTTTCTCACCCTGCCCGCCGAGCGGCAGGCAGAATATCTCGATCGGCTCGGCGAATGGTATGAAACGCACAGGCTGTATGTCCATGCGCTGAATGCCTACCGCAGATGCGGAAATTATGACGCGCTGCTGCGCACTGTCGGTGAGGATGCCGGAATTTTGCTCACCTCATTACAGCCCGATAAGGTGCTCGATATCATAGACAGCTGTCCACATGATGAGCTGACAGTACATCCGACAGCACTGCTCGTCCTGATGAGATGCATGTTCAATCTCGGCAGGATACCGAAAATGCTCGAGCTTAGAGGTCTGTTGACCGCAGCCGCAGATGTACCGGGACTCCCGCAGCAGACACGTGACAATATACTCGGCGAATGCGACCTTATCATGAGCTTTCTCAAGTATAACGACATTGCTGCGATGAGCGACCTGCATCGCAGCGCAAGCAGATTGATGTCCCGACCCGCCGTGAGTATCAGCAACAGCGGCGGATGGACATTCGGCTCGCCCTCGGTGCTCATGATGTTTCACCGCGCGCCGGGAGGACTGCAGGATGAGCTGGCGGCTATGGACGAGTGCATGCCGCACTACTATAAGATAACAAACGATCACGGCAGAGGTGCCGAGCTGATAATGCGTGCGGAAGCAGAGTTTATGCACGGGCATCTCGCCGATGCACAAATAGCCCTCGAGCGGGCATATACACAAACCGAGGAGAGCGGTCAGATGAATATGACCCTCTGCTGCGATTTTCTCGCCATGCGCATCGCGCAGCTAACCGATCACGCCCCGCATCGCAGCGAGAGCGATCGCCGCGAACAGCTGCTCACGCATCACAATTCCGCATGGATAAACATCCTGAATGCAGCCTGCGCATACCGCAGCGCACTCTCCGGCGATACGGACAGTATCCCCGAGGTATTCGCCTCACATATGCTCGGCTCGGTCTCCATACTCGCGCCGGGCAGACCGATGCGCGATATGATAGAAAATCAGGTATATCTCGTTCAGGGAGAATATGCAAAGATCATCGGGCGCAGCGAGCAGCAGCTATCCGTATGCGGTCGATTGCATTACGGACTTGTCTCTCTGCACCTCCTTATTCAGACAGCAGCGGCAAATGAGCGGCTCGGCAGATATGATGAGGCTTGCAGGCTTATCGGGCTTGCTGCTGCCGAGGCGATGCCGGACGGACTGATAATGCCGTTTGTCGAGAACTACACATATATCGGCGGACTGCTTCGGGATGCCGTCATCGGCTATGCGGAACCCCTAAACGAAAGCGCAAACCATCCCGACAAGAGTGCCGTGCGTCCGTCGATAACGCACGAATGCACTTGCTCGTTAAGCAGAGCGGCAGATTTTCTGCGTGAGGTCGAGCGGCTCGGCACAGAATATGTCGATCGACGGACACGATATCTGATAAGCTATGCCGAGCCTGCGGAATTCGCGGCGCTGACAGAGCGCGAGCGAGAGGTGGCGCGGCTGATGGTGCAGCGTCTCGGAAACAGCGAGATCGCGGAGCGGCTATACCTCTCGGTCGGAAGCGTAAAGCAATACACAAGCGGAATATATTCAAAGCTGCAGATAGACGGCGACACGCGGACAAAGCGCCGCAGGCTGATAAAGCTTGTCGGAAAGCAAGACACGGACAAATGACCGATACCCCGCCGCAGCATAAAAACTAACCAAAGGTTAATGGTCAAAAGAAAGAATTCACCGTACAATACAGATACGGTGAATTTTTTTCGACCCTAACAAAAGCTCGTGGCGAAGCATGTCGGACTATCGTGCCGTCGGTGCAGACGCTGCAGTCGGAGGTGATGCACTACTTGAACCGAAAATACATCTCGGCGGCTGTGCCGCTCGAGGACTATGTTCTTCAGGTCGATTTTGTATCAGGCAGCCGCCTGCTGCTCGATATGAAGCCCTATCTCGATCGGCTGCGGTTTAAGCCGCTCGCCGACCCCGCCGTATGGCAAAGCGCCGAAACGAACGGCATATTCGTCCGCTTCGGCAGCGTTGAGCTCAGCCATGACGAGCTGCTGTCCATGGCGGAACGGGATATGTGACCACTCAGTCCTGCAATCGGCAAAGCGCGCATATCGCACGGCATATGCCGAGCAAAGCGCCGATACGCAGCCGGGTACAAACGGAGCTGTATAATTCAGACGAAAGGACGCTTTCACAGACGAAAGCCACAGAGAGTATGAAAAAAATATTCATAGCAGCGCTTCTTACCTGCATTCCATTAGCGCTTGCCTCTTGCGGCGAGCAGAACGACGATATACCGGTCCCGCCGGAAACAACGGACGACGGCGGAATATACGACGAATACATGACCGCAGACGACCTGGTCGGAGACTGGAGCAGCTGGGACGGCGACAACGGCAGTCAGATCGTATTCGACTTTGTAAACAGCGAATACACATATCGCACATGGTACGGCAGGATCGGCACCGGAGCCCTCTGCGGCAGCCTTGAAACCGAATCCGCCGTACAGCTCGAGTTTGACGATTTTCTCTATGACCTTGTGCGTACCGAGGACGGATTTACTCTGCATCAGAACGGTCAATCGGAAGCGGAGGATCTGGACGGTCTGTTCTTTAAAAAGAGCGACGATATAATGCCGGATATTCCGCTGAACACACTCGACGGACTGTGGCAGAATGCTCTCGGCGAGACGCTCGTTATCGACACCGGACGTATGGAGTACATAGCTGCGTCCCGCAGCGGACTGTCGAGCGGCACAATATATGATAAGCACGACGGCAGAGGTCCGTATCTCTTTTTAAACGGCTTTGCCTATCCGCGAATCAGCTATGACGGCAGCAGCCTTGAGCTGTTCTTCACACCGAGCGAGACACAGACACCGGACGGCAGCTTTTCCGGCGTATTCTATACCGACGCGGATGCCGGTCTGTATTCCGATATCGAAAAGGCGGAGTTTACCGATATCGCAGGCAGACTGTGGTACTATGACGGCGTAAATTATTTTGCCGTTCCCGACGACTACACGCTCGATGCAGACGGCTACGCCTACGATGAGAACGGAAACATTTTCGCTGCCGGATGGATCGGAGATGTATACGATCCCGCCGAGGATTACGGCGACGGCTGGGCTGACATCCGGGACTGACACGCGCCTCCGCTGAATACCGAAAAATATGTATACGCGGGAGACATAATACGTCCGTCTGCCGCAGAAAGGAGCTATTATGACCGTAACCGCAGCAGCTATACTTCTGCTGTTATCGATAATCGGCATCGTACTGTCGGCTGTTTTCATGAAACAAAAAAAGACCCTCTGCATTGCGGTAATGATCATCTGCATCATACTTACCGTTGTATTCGCGGGTTATATAGGGCTCACAATCTTACTTGTCGACGCAGTTCAAAATATGCCGCCCTCGATGTAATCAATCAAAATGCATACTTCTATATTTCGACACTGCACATAAATGGGGATATTAAAAATACCGGATAAAGAAATAAATAAGAATTTATTCCGTCAGAACATTTTTACACATTCCCACAGCGGCAGGGGCTGCTAAAGCTCGGGCTTTGGCAGCCCCTGCCGCTGTGTTACGTTTGGATATATTATTAAATTCGTATGCCGAATCAAAATCGGCTTCCGGCAGGATATACCGTACCAAAATACTGTTTATCCCCTCGATGCGGTAAAGAATACGGGGGCATCAGATATCGAGCGGCTTTTTATTCAGTCTCTCGCCGACCGCTCCGCCCGGATGAATAACGGCAAACTGCTCGGCACGATAGCCGGTCTCCTCGATAAGTGCCGCCTGAAGCGCATGGAATATCATGCACAGCGCGGTCGTTGAAGTCGTTCCCTGCGCATTGTATTTGTCGGTCTCACGGTTTACGTGCTGACGCAGTACAACGTCCGCACCGAGCGCGAGCGGTGACTCGAGATTTTCGGTCACGGTAATGACCGAAATGCCCTTCTGCTTACATATATCGAGTATCGGCAGCAGCTCCTTTGTCTTTCCTCCGCGCGAGGCGAAAACCATAACGTCCCCCGGCTGAAGAAATCCGGTAGCTCCGTGCACCGCCTCGGCAGGAGATATGAAGCGCGACGGACGCTCTATACAGCACAAAAGGTGCGAAAAATGCTGACAGATTATTCCCGAATGGCCGCAGCCGCAGGTACCTATTCTCGGCGCGGCGGCAAGCAGCGCAACAGCACGCGAATATGCATCGTCGTCGATATATTCCTGCATCTCGCGCAGGCATTCCTCTTCTATTTTATATGCGTCATGGATCGCACGGACAGCTTCCTCTCTCATCGTCACACAACCGCCTCCGCCGCAGCAGAGGTGTCCTTTCATAAAAAATCGAACGGCTGTGCAGTGCTGAGTTCACGATAGGGCGCTTAGATGCCGTCCATGTCAAGATTATACTACTTTGATGTTTAAAAAGCAACCTAATTATCTCAAAAGTGATTGATTTTTCACATAGATTATGTTATAATGCCGTCGTAATATCATTGCGACATATATATAGTCGCATATAATATGATTTCTCAGGAGGAAATTATGGAATTCAAGGTGTTTCAGAAGGAGCTTGAGCTCCAGTCAAGAGGATGGATACCCACCTTTCACGATGTAACAAGCGAGATCATTCACATTGTCGAGGCTTCCGGCGTAAAGAACGGAACCGTTACCATCGCCTCGCACCACACCACCTGCTCGGTAATGGTGCAGGAGTGCTCGCACGATATCGACAGCTTCGAGCTTGAATATCTCCAGCACGATCTGCTCGACATCATGCGCAAGATGATCCCCGACTTTGCCGAGGAGCATCAGTACCGTCACCCCGGGCCTATTCATACACAGTTCGGCAGATACGTAAACGAGCCCGGCGACTACACGAGCATGAATACGGACGGTCATCTTCGCTCTGTATTTTTCGGCAGAAGTGAGGCTATGACTATCAAGGACGGCGTTCTCGACGGAGGCGAATTCGCACATGTGTACTTCGTTGACTGGGATCATGTCCGCGCGCGTCACAGACAGCTCAATGTTACCGTAATGGGAACGACCGAGGATGTCGGCGACCGCAAGTGGAACGGCGGCGAGACCATAAATACACTGCACAAGTTCACCGACGAGGAAAAGGCTGACGACGTTCATTATACCCTTCAGTGGAAGAGATAAATCCGGTATACCGACTTCTTTGAATTTCTCCTTATATAATTGCGTGCACGGCGCACAGCGGAAATACCCGCTCTACCCCGTCACGCCGAAAGCAGGTCCGTGAGCTCTCGCGGACCTGCTTTTTTCTGCATCGCGAACGATGGCTGCTTGCGCTGTTTTGCGCAAGCAAATATCATCATGACCGCGCACCCAACCAACAAACCTGCCGAGCGCCGCACCGTCAACATGTTTTCATGCACGAAAAAGCGAGCTGTTAAAAAAACTCGTTCTTAACAGCTCGCTTTGATTATTCCATTCCTTCGTTTCGGATAAAATTAGCCTTCCCGAGTGCTTTTTCGGTCTGCGCTTTTTTAGCCTTCCCGAAATGGGGAGAGATAAAAAAGATGCAGAAGCGTCGAAAACCGCCTCGTCGCCGTACAAGCGTACGGCAGAGACGGTTTTCGGCGGTAGAAAAAGCGAAAACATAAAACCTTATGCAGGAATCCGCAAGGATTCCGACCCTTTATCTACCCATATGGTACATACTAAAGCTTAATTATAATAATCTGTTTTCGCTTTTTCGTTCCGGACGATTTTAGCCGACCCGTAGCGGCGTGAGATAAAAAAGATGCAGAATCGTCGAAAATCGTCACGTCGCCGTACTGGCGTACGGCAGAGACGATTTTCGACGGTAGAAAAAGCGAAAACGTTTTTCTATCTTTTGAAGGAATCCGCAAGGATTCCGACATCATTCAGCAAATCAGATTATACTAAAGCCGTCACTCAATAACTTGTTTTCGCTTTTTCGGTCTGCGCTTTTTTAGCCGCCCCGAGAGTTTTTTCGGTCGGCGCTTTTTTAGCCTCCCCCATCACCTCAATTTCCGCCCCGAAACATAAGCATCGAGGCGGAACAAATAGGTTATTCTTAATACTTTACGGGGCGCTGCGTCATGTACTTGTGTACCATGAGTGCGACCTTAAAGGTAATGGCATGGTCGAACTGACGGAGGTCGAGTCCGGTCATCTTCTTTATCTTGTCCAAGCGGTAAACAAGAGTATTACGGTGAACAAAGAGCTTTCTCGAGGTCTCGGAGACATTGAGGTTATTCTCAAAGAACGCCTGAATGGTGATCAGGGTCTCGCGGTCGAGTGCCTCTATCGTTCCGCGCTTGAATACCTCCTTGAGATACATCTCGCACAGCGTTGTCGGCAGCTGATAGATAAGTCTGCCGATGCCGAGATTCTCGTAGCTGAGAATGGTCTTTTCGATGTCGAACACCTTTCCGACCTCGAGAGCGACCTGCGACTCCTTGTACGAGCTTGCAAGCTCCTTAACATGCTCGACGACCGTACCGATACCGATATTGACCTTGACATAGAATTCGGAGAGGCAGGTATCGGAGATACGCTGCGCAATAGCCTCGACCTCGTCGTTGGTCGTTCCGAGCGGTACCTCCTTGACAAGCACAACATCCTGCTCGCTTACCGAGATAACGAAGTCATGCTGATTGTCGGAGAACATGCTTGCGATAATGTCGTAGGGAATGGTCTCTGTCTTTCCGATAAAGCGGATAAGAAGCGCCACTCTGCCTACATCGTTTGTAAAGTGCATCTCCTTGGACTTGAGATAGATATCGCTCGGCATGATATTGTCGAGAATGACATTCTTTACGAAGGAGCACTTGTCGTACTTCTCGTCATACAGATGCTTGATGCTCGAGAAAGAAACGCTTAGCAGCGAAAGGATGCAGCGCGCATCTCTGTCCTCTCCCTCGATAAATATAATGTACTTGGGGCTGACGCTTCCCTCGATATAACGGTAGGTCCATCCGCCGCTTGTAAACGAGCCTCCCTCTACGCCCGCAAGCTCTCGGATGCCCATGCGGGACTCACCTATCTTGCCGAGGTCACTGCAGGCAATAATAACATCGGTCTCGTCGATGACACCGATCATACGGTCCTCCACTGCGTCCTTGAATTGATGGATAATAGTCTGAAACAGTCTGTTAGACATACAGATAGCCTCCTGAAAACTGAATTTTTTTACACACCTATGCCTACCGTACCGTTTGCGGTTATACTCGTACGGCCGCTTTGCTAAAGATTTTACACTGTTTTTCTGTAAAATTCAATACCAATTTATGAATTTTCACAATTTTTGAGCAATTAAATCGCGGCAGCACATGAATATATTACCATTTTTGAGTAATATAGGCTGCTTTTGATGCTTATCGATGCCGATTTGTCATTTTTTCTCTCTGAAAATGACGAACTTACTGAAAAAATAATTGGAAATGACAACAAGCACCTGACCTATCAGCTTGAACAGCATCTCGGCAAAGTCTCCGTCGCTCCAGCTCGTGCAAAAGCCGAGACCGCGAACAGTCGAGGCAAGCAACGCAACGGCAGACGAGCCGCCGCAAAGCCGAACGCCGAGCGAGATGACCGCTATTTCCATACCGAGCGAGATCAGGCGCATGCCGACAAAGCTCGCTATCTGAGCAAGAAGTCCGCCGCGTCCGTCGCTGCGCGCGCGGAAAACGAACAGCTTGTTTACGACAAAGGCAAATGCAACAGCCGCCACCCACGAGCCTATCGTCCGAAGCTCAAGGAAGCGCTCTCCCGAAATAACGCTGCCGAGCAGATGCTGAACCACAAAGCTGACGACCGTCGTCAGTCCACCGCATATAACGTATACTATCAGCTCGCGCAGTGCGCCGCTCTTCTTGCTGTCATGCGCGATATCGGCACTCTTCCCTGCCTGAATGCTCTCTTCTCTGCGTATCGACCGTATATCGTGTTCGCTCTGTCCTCCGCCCGTATTCTGTCCGTTATGCGGAGTCTTACTTACTTCGCTCATTCGTTACCTCCGTCTGTTTTCTTTTCCAGACGTAAAAACTCTTCAAACCTATCTCTTGCCCGCAGCAGATCTATTGCCTCGGCAAGTGCCCCCGCCGATATATCGGTAGGCAATCCGAGAAACTCGCACAGCCGCATTCTGCGCTCGGCCGCGCCGTCACAGCCGCTCATTCCCGCAGCATACAGCTCTGCTTTTGTAAAATGCACGGCGGTGTCCGCAGCATCGGAAGCATCGCCGCAAGCAGAGCCGCCGCCCAGCGCAGCCGCGAGAAAATCGCTGAGTATCCGACGCAGCTCGTCGCTGTCTATGCCCTCAACTCCGAGATAACCCGCCTTTGACGGTGCTGCCTTTCTGCGCTCCTTGCCCTCGACCTGCGGAATATAGACATTGTATATCTGCCTGTCCTCTCCGAGCGCTGTACGCAGATAGCTGCGTATCAGAAGTCCCGCGCCGTCCGAATCTGTCAGTATAATTATCGCGCCCAGGCTGTCGCACAGACTGCGCAGATACGCGAGCTTCTTTTTATTGCGAAAGAGACCGAAGCCGTCGGTGGTGATGACAGGAGCATTTGTAATGCTCGCGAGCCGTATCTTATCGTACTTTCCCTCGACTACGATGGGATACGGTATATCTATAAGTCCGACGCATGCCGCGTCCGTCTTTTCATTCAGCATCTGCACAGCCCCGCGATCATCTGCTCGAGAATTACGTATTGGTCGCCGCCCGACTGCTTTATCGCCGTGTCCGCATCGAGCAACAGCCCGATTGCACGCTCGGGTGCGCCGTCGCGCATACGTCCGAGAGCATCGAGATATTTTCCGACGCGGAATTCGTGCATCCCGAGCTCCGAGCTTATCTGCGAGCGCGTTCTGCCGGACGACGCAAGCGCCGAAATAACGGCAAGATCACACCATACGGCGGATATCTGCGATAGTATCATCTCAGGGCGCACCCGCCTGTCCTTCAGATCGAAATATACACGCATCATGCCCTCGCGGTCGAAGGAAAGAATGGCGTTAGACATGGCAAACGGTCCTTCCTCCGCATCCGCTACAGGGCAGCATGCGATAATATCATCCTCCGTCAGCTCCGACGAGCCGCGATAGCGCAAATATGCGCCGAGCTTGTCCGTCTCTGACGCAATAATACGCATAGAGCCGCCGCAGCGCTCGCACAGCATACGGCAGAGCTCCGGACGAGCCGAAATACCGTAGGCGCGGAGATGCTTCGCACACCATGCGGCGAGCTTTGCCGGTGTCTGACGCTCGAAAAAGACGAAACCGAGATGCTCGGAGAGCCGACGCATAGCGGCGCTCGGACGGCGCGGAAGCGATGATGTGTCAAGCTCGTCCTCATCCGCTATAAATATGACCGCGAGATATTCAAACTCGGCAAGCGAGTCGCAGAGCGAGCAAAAGGAATCGAGCGAGCTCCCCGACAGAGCGGAAAAATCGGTGCCGGTGACGGTTATCAGCTTGCGTTCGGTAAGCATCGGCAGGGTCGAGGCATACATCATCAGCTCGCCATGCTCGGGCTGTCCGCTGCCGCCCTGCTCCTTAGAGCAGTCTATGCTCAGCACCGAAAAGGTCTGTGCCGTCTCGTCGCCGCCGGTCACGCTCTGCCGCACCATATCGGTATACGCAGATATCATATACTCCTCAGGACCGCAGAAGAGATACACACCGTGCAGCCCTTTTTTTATATCCGCGCGCAGCTCGGATGCGGTTATCATTTTCATTTCAGACATCATGCGCAGCCCTCTCCCTTCCACTCATGCGTAATATCTGCCGTTGTATCGAAACGGCGCGGACAGCTGCCGCCTCCGCGCCGAAAAAAATCAATTATTGCCGTACGCCTCAGCCGAGCAGAGCCGATACCCTGCCGCCGAGCATGACATTTCCGTCATTGTCGTAGACAACGACACGCTCGCCGACCTCGGCATAGCTCGGAGCGGTGATAAAGATAACATCTGCGACCATTCCATAGCCTACATGCTGATGAATATAGATATGCGACTCGACAGCCTCGGCAGCGCCGACCTTGACAGGCAGATGACAGAGGTGCATTGCGCCGCCGCGCGTGGGATCGGGCGCTTCGCCGCGCTGAAATACAAGTCCCGTAAGCCGGAACGAGCCGACCGAGCCGGTGGGCACCGGTACAGCGTCGGGCGCTGCATCCGCATGTATGGAGTGCGCCTTGGCATACTCCGCGAGCTCTCCGGCTCCGAGCTCTCCGAGCGGCAGAACGAGCTTTGCGACCGTCTCGGCGGACAGCAGTCCGAGCTTTGCGCTCTCATCGGAGGGTACGTCGACCGCTATTGCGATGCGGGGGGCTCCGCAGGGCTTAATGACCGTCTGCTTCTCACCGTTCTCGCCGTCGACGGTCACTTTTTCGTCGCGGCTGACACGAGCGATATGTCCGGTCGCCGCAGCGCCGAAGCCGTATGCCTTCATATGTCCGCAGAGAGCGGATATAACGCCCTCCGTCGTGCTGTCGTCTCCGTAAACGGCGGTGATGAATAACCCGTCCGAAGCAGCCTTGCTCTCAAGCTCAGCAGGAAGCTCTGATGAGGCGGTAACATATGCGGCGGAAACTATATGTCCCTGCTCGCGCAGCATTGCGGCAGCCGCTCTCGAGCGCATACTGCCGTCATATCCGATAACGATTTTCATGTTAAGTTTTCCTTTTCAGTTTATGTATTGTGCCGACGGCATCGCCGCAGGCGGCTGAGATACCCGGATCTGCATACCGGCATAGACGCAGTGCTTCATTTACAGCGACAGATATACCGATAAACAATTATACATCGTGTATTTTAACCGCTTTAGTCACTTACTTCCTCACAATTCGGTAAATCGGACGTGAATTTTCTGTGAATAAAATGTGCGAATGAAATTCATACCGCGCAGCGGAGTAATAATAATATATACGGCGGCATATCAATTTAACATCGGCAGGACAAGACTGCGCCGACAAATGCCGATCAGGCGCGCGCAGAGCGGCTTTTTGCCCGCTTCGGCGGCACAGCCGATAAAAAGCACGATACGGCATATAAGACAAACCCGAATCAGCGCACGGACGGCAAACGCCGCCTGCACCCGAGAAAGGAACGGTAAAAATCATGAAGATACTTATAGAGGCGGTACTCTCCGCAGCACTATCCATAAGCTGTCTATGCGGAGCGGAGCCGTATATTATGACCTCGACCGTACCGCAGCCGCTCGAGAGGTACACATCGGCACTCAGCGAGCACGGCGAAAGCCAGGCGCTCGCCCCATCGGCACCCGAGCAATACGATGCCGCTCTGAGCGATGCTCTGCGCGACATAACGGCTGTTGCCGCCAAGACGCGCGAAAACAGCCTCGGACATGCCGACGCAGTCGACAGTTTCCCATCGGATGCCGATACCGAAATCAGCTCTGTGCCGGAGAGCATAAGCGCAGCTGCAACCGATCCGGATGCTTTCTCCGGATCATCCGATACAGCCGCAGCCGATGCGAGCGGCGGATACGATACGACCGACGAATATGCGGAGGACACCGTGTACTTCGGCTATACCGACGACAGCGTGATATATGTATATGATCACACTACCGGCAGTACGATAACGACGACGCTCGGCGAGTATGTGGAGGGAGTCTGCCGCGCAGAGATGCCGAGATACTTTGATATCGAGGCACTCCGCGCTCAGGCAATAGCCGCGCGCAGCTACGCCGTATATAAGCTGATGCAGGGACCGCCGGACGCCGAGCACGGACGAGCCTGCGTATGCAACGAGCCCGCGCATTGCTGTGCCTACCGCTCGGCGGAGGGCGCGTATACAGATGAGGCGACCGCAGCCGCTTCCGAAACGCGAAACACAGCCGTCACATACGACGGTATGAGCATCTGCGCCGCATGGCACGCCCGCTCGGTAGGCTATACCCGCTCCGCCGTCGATGTATGGGGCGGAAACGCGCCGTATCTCGTCTCCGTACCTACCGAGGAAGATTCCGCCGCATGCCTCGGTCACGGAGTCGGAATGAGTCAGTACGGCGCGCTCGCAATGGCACAGCGCGGACTGACCGCCGAGGATATACTTATGCACTACTATACCGGCTGCGAGCTGTCACGCCTCGGCTGAGCCGAATCACACAGAAATCAAGACCTCCTATGACAAAGCCAAGCTGTCATAGGAGGTCTTGTTATGTCGGAAAATATCATACCTCTGCAAAGACGTTATACTCCCGCAGCATCATACAGACACACACTTATGCATCGTCGCCCGAGCGATCTATCTCGCTCATATACTGCGGTCCGTACTCGGTGATAAACGCCTTTCTTGCGGCGATATCATCTCCGAGCAGCGTCTCAAAGATACGGTCGGTCTCCGCCTCATCCGCCGGTGTTACAGAAATCAGTCGGCGGGTCGCGGGATTCATCGTCGTCTGGCGCATCATCTCGGGCTCGTTCTCGCCGAGTCCCTTAGAGCGGGAGACCTTGTATTTCTGCCCCTCGAGCTGACGCAGTAACTGCGCCTTTTCCGCCTCGTCGTACGCAAAATACGACTTATCCTTGCAGACTATCTCATATAGCGGCGATTCGGCGATGAACACCTTCTTTTCGCGCAGCAGGGTCGGCAGCAGACGACGGAAGAGCGTGAGCAGCAGGGTGCGGATGTGATATCCGTCCTTGTCCGCATCGGTACAGATGATTATCTTGTTCCACCGCAGCGCATCGAGATCGAACGGGACCATTTCCTTGCTCTTGGTCTTTATCTCAACGCCGCAGCCGATAACGCGCAGCAGATTGAGAATCACCTCACTCTTGAATATCTTCTCGTACGAGCTGTTCTGGCAGTTGAGCGTCTTTCCGCGCACCGGCATTACCGCCTGAAACTCGGAGTCGCGTCCGAGCTTTACCGACGTGAGCGCCGAATCACCCTCAACGATGTACAGCTCGCGGCGGGAAACATCCTTCGTACGGCAGTTAACGAACTTTTCCACCCTATTCGAGATATCGGTATTGCCCGCGAGCTTCTTTTTCAGGTCAAGTCTGGTCGTCTCCGCCTTTTCGCGGCTGCGCTTATTGACGAGGACCTGCGCGGTAAAGCGATCCGCCTCCATCGGCTGCTCGGCAAAATACACCTCGAGCTGATGGCGCAGAAACTTAGTCATTGCCTCGGCGATAAAGGTATTCGTTATCGCCTTTTTGGTCTGGTTTGCATATGAGGTCTCGGTTGAAAAGCTGTTTGTGACAAGCACAAGGCAATCCTCAACATCGGGAAATGTTATCTTGCTCTCGTTTTTGTTGTATTTTCCGTTTGCGCGAAGATACTTATCCACCGCGTACACAAACGCATTGCGGACCGCCTTATCCGGCGAGCCGCCGTGCTCGAGAAAGCTCGAGTTGTGGTAGTACTCTATTATCTTCTTTGTGTTGGAGGCACAGAATGCGACCTCGACCTTGAGCTTATAGTCGCGCTTGTCCTCGCGGTCGCGTCCCACCGTCTCGGTGCGCCATATAACCGGAGCGGTCAGCGTGTTTTCGCCCGCCAGCTCGGCTACATAGTCGATTATACCGTTCTCGTAGTAGTACTCGCTGCGCTCGAATTCGCCGCCCTCGCGCTCTATCAGCAACACAAAGTGAACGCCGGAGTTAACTACCGACTGCTTACGCAGCATCTCGGAATAGTACTCCTCCGGAATATTGATATCGGTAAAGACCTCGATATCCGGCTTCCAGCGGACGATCGTTCCGGTACGCTTCTGCCCTCTGCCGAGAGGAGTTTCGGTAAGCTCGGTGACCGGCTCGCCTTTCCTAAAGGAGATCTCGAAAAGACTCTTTCCGTTATACGACTTTACGTCCATATACTCGGACGAATACTGCGTAGCGCACGCGCCGAGTCCGTTCAGACCGAGCGAATACTCATAGCTCGAGCCGTCGGAATTGTTGTCGTATTTACCGCCCGCATACAGCTCGCAGTAGATAAGCTCCCAGTTATATCTGCCCTCGCGCTCGTTGTAGCCGAGCGGAACGCCTCTGCCGTGGTCCTCTATCTGAATGGAGTGATCGAGGTAAACGGTTGTGGTTATCGCGTCGCCGTAGCCCTCGCGCGCCTCGTCGACAGCATTCGACAATATCTCGAATACCGAATGCTCACAGCCCTCGAGACCGTCAGAGCCGAAGATGACCGCAGGTCTCTTGCGCACCCTGTCGGCGCCCTTCAGCGCAGATATACTGCGGTTATCATAGATAGAGTCGTTCTTTTCGACCTTTTCCGTTTTTGCGGTTGCTGCCATCCTTTTCTCCTTGTACTTTTATTTTTTGCGGCATGTCCGTAACAGCCGAGACGATGCTCGCGGTCTGAAAAAACACGATGCCGCCGTTTCATTCTCCTTTTTATTTTACAACAACGCAGCGATTTTGTCAACTTTTCAGCCGCATAGTTCGCCAATGTCGTTGCACAAGACGGAAAAATATGATATAATCGCGATATGAAAAAAATATTTATGCCGGCGGAGGACTCTCCCGCCTACAAAGCCGTATCGGTCTGTACCGATATACTCGAAAAAAACGGCATCGGAGCAGCCTCATGTCTGCCGATGAGCGAATGCCGCGTACAAAAGCCGTATCTTTTGAAATTCGAGCCGGGATGCGTCGTAATGTTCACCGTGCCCTATTTCACAGGCGACGACGAGCCGCGCAATATTTCGCGCTATGCCGTCTCGCTCGACTATCACATCTTCTTTTCCGAGCTTGCCGCACAGCTGAAGGCTGCCTGCGACAGCGATCTGCCGGGCACAGCGATATGCACCTATTCCGATCATTCCCCGATCTACGAGGCAGAGGCTGCATCAAAGGCAGGCATCGGCTGCATAGGTGAAAACCATCTGCTGATAACCGAGGGCTACGGCAGCTATATATTCATCGGTGAGATATTCCTCTCCGAGCCGCTCGAGCCGCGCGCCGAGGGCTATCCGATATCACACTGCCCCGGATGCGGGCGCTGCATGAAAGCATGTCCCGGAAAGGGTCAGACCTGCCTCTCGTATCTGACGCAAAAAAAGGGCGAGCTGACCGCAGATGAGGAGCAGATGATCGCCGAATCGGGCTGCTGCTGGGGCTGCGATATCTGCCAGGAGGTATGCCCTCTCAACCGTGACGTAAAGACGACCGAGGCGCAGTTCTTCTACGAGCGTCGCACACCGACAGTAACGACCGAGATGATCAACTCCATGACGGATGAGCAGTTCGCCGAGCGCGCATACGCTTGGCGCGGAAGAAAGACAATACTGCGAAACCTTGAGATAGAGCGGCGGCATAAGACGGCGAAGCCGATCAAATGACCGGTGCATGGCGAATACCGCTCAAATTTCGGATACTTTATCTCCATACCGTATACAGTTAAAGACCAACGGCATAACTAAAAAATCCCGAGCGGCAGAGGATCGTACCTCTGCCGCTCGTTTTTCATACGGATAATTATTTAGCTTCAAGCTGCCGATAGGCACCGACAAACCTCGCTCGGCGCAAAAACACCGCCGCGAAGTGTTCACCGCCATCCTGCGAGACATGCCGTTACAGGCAGAGGCGAAAAGCAGCTATTTCCGCTATCGCAAGGCGATTCTTACAGTCGATTATCAAAAGACGCACCGACTGCTTTCGTGCCGTATCAGCCTGCCGATACTAACATACGGACGGCAAACGGCATTATCTCATAAATACGGACGCGATCACATAAACGATGCAGAGCACAGCGAAGTATGTACCTATGAGAAAGAAATGCGTAAGACGGTTCTTCAGCTCAACATCGAAATCGTCGGCGAATTTATCCTTGTTCTCCTCCACATAGCGCATGAGCTTGACCGCCATGAGAATTCCGATCAGTGCCACCGCCCCGATCAGGACAAGCAGACACATCAAAAAAATATCCATATACAGCCTTTCTGTTCACAACTGAAATTCCATGCGTATACCGCGCCGAGACCGTCGCGCGAATATCTCCGACAAACACTGTCGCGGAGAAGAATTGTACCATCATTCTTTGATTTTGTCAATATTTTTTCAAACATTTCTTTCCGCCCGGCGCTTAACCGGCGGCTTAAATGCCCATAAAATACAATTTTGACCTATAATTCAAATAGGCATCGACATTCGCAGCCGCATATCACCCGCAAGTCAAGCATTCCGTTCGCTTGGCTTGCGGGAAGATATCCCGGAGGGGCGGCTGACTTGCGGGCGGATATCACGTAGGGGAGACTGTTATGACGTTAATATATTTCCCTTTCGGCTGGTCGGCAGACCTCCGCCGCGGATATGACGGTCAGGCGCTCTCCGTCGGGCGATTCGACTATAAGCTCGCCGTCGTCTCCTATATCGAGAGCGGTATATTCGACCGCGCCTCCGTCCCTGCGCAGCCTCAGCTTACCGCCTATCGAGCAGCAGCCCTCGCGGTATCTGGACATTATCTCGTCCGCGCCGCCGCCGTCAAGCAGAGCGCACAGCTCGGCTATCACCGATGCGGCAAGCTCCTCCGCGACCTCAGGCTCCATATGCGAGCACAGCGCGCCCGCACCGCCGAGCTCGGGAGGAAATCCACCCTCGGGAGGTGTAAGATTTATGCCTATTCCGATAACTATGTCGGCGCCGTCCGACCTCTCTGAGCACTCCGCGAGAATGCCGCATACCTTTTTCCCGTCGACAAGAACGTCGTTTACCCACTTAATATCCGCGCGCTGCCCGAGTACATAGCCTACGGCAAAACGCACCGCGACCGCAGCGGCAGCCGTCACCGGGGGCAGCCCGTCCGCGTGCAGTCCGCTGTGCCATGCTATACTCATATAAAGTCCGCTGCCCGAGGGGGAGTAGAAATGCCTGCCCTGAGTCCCGCGCCCTCCGGTTTGCCTACCTGCAACAACGGCGAAAAACGGCGGCAGCACTCCGCCATCCGGCATAGCTCCGTCATGCAGCAGCTGCATGGCATCGGCATTTGTCGAGCCGGTCTCCTCTTTATATATGAGGGTAAAATTTTCCCTGCGGTGCATATGCTCGGGCAGCGCCTCGATTATTTCCCTCGCACCAAGCTGTATATGCCCTGCCGCCGTATTTTTCTTAACCGTATCAGTCACTGTCTTTTTCCTTTCGATAGCCTTATTATAAGCCTTGCGGTAATCGTTTTATATTCCGTACCGAATGCCGCATCTATGCGGTATTACTTAAGATCATATTAGATCACGCTCACTGCCGCGTCCGCCGAACGGATCGAATATCTCGCCGAAAATGTCATGTCCGCGACCGGACGGCAGCTTATCGTCTCCGAGCACCACGGCGGGAACGATAGCCCTGCCGCCGTATCTTTTTCTTATCTTATCTATACTTCTGCCGAGCCGCTCGCTTCGCAGCTTGTCCTCTACCGAGCAGAATAGGCTTGTCTGCTCCGGCTCGCGCTCGCTGACAAGCTCTATTGCGGTCACGGTTATCGCACGGATGGGCAGCTGCCATCTGTAATTACGCGAGAGCAGCTCGCATGCAGTCGCGGCAATGTCGCTTTCGCTCTGCGTCGGAGATATTTTTTTCTGCCACCCGCGGCAGAACAGCGCATTGTTTTTTGCCGTAACATGTACCCCGCGAGCACTGAGTCCGAGCCCGCGCAGCCTGCCGCCGATGCTCTGCGCAAGAGCATATATCACACGCTCCGCTCCCGCCGGATCATCTATGTCGGATACGCAGGTTATGCCGTGTCCGACCGACTTCGCCTCCGGCGCATTCTCCGGACTTATCACCGGCGAGCTGTCAAGCCCGCGGGCATAGCTCCACAGAGTAAGTCCTTTTCTGCCGAGGCAGCGCTGCATGACCTCAGGCTCTGCCGCCGCCATATCGCCGACCGTATAGATGCCTATCTCGGCAAGCCGCTTTGCTGTTGCATTGCTGCAAAGCAGCAGCTCCGCACACGGCAGCCGCCATACGGTATCCCTGTAATTCTGCCGCGTTATTACCGTAATGCCGTCCGGCTTATTCATATCCGAGCCGAGTTTTGCAAATACCTTGTTGAACGAAACTCCGATGCTCACCGTCAGCCCCAGCTCATCCCGTACCTCGCGCCGTATCTGCTCCGCGACCTCGACCGGATCACGCGGAAGCGAGGAAATATCAAACCAGCATTCATCAAGTCCGAACGGCTCGACCGCATCGGTATAACGGGAATATATGCCGCGCAGATATGCGGAAAAACGCGAATAGCGCTCGAAATGCGGCGGGACTATAATAAGCGACGGGCAGCGCTTCTTCGCCTCGGCATTCGTCATACCGGTACGTATTCCGGCTCGCTTGGCAATATATGACTTGGCAAGAACGATGCCGTGCCGCTCGCTCGTCGAGCCGCATACCGCGATCGGCTTTCCCCGCAGCGTCGGGTCAAGCACCGTCTCGACCGAGGCATAAAAGCAGTCCGCATCGCTGTGCAGTATCCGCCGCTCGCTCATCATCTCACCTCACGCACCGAGAACCACCGATTTGTATCACGCTCGTAGTATATCTTCTTTTCTATTCCCTGCACAACAACGGTATATTCTATCGGTGCAACGCACCCGACCACACACGGGCAGTATCGCCTCACTCCGATTATCCGCGATATGTCGAAATGCTCTCCCTTGTATATGAGCTGCCTCGGTCGAAATTCGCCGCTCGTCGTAAATACGGCATCAACGGCGAGAGGCACCCTCTCATATTGTCTCTCCATCTCATCACCTCGTCTCAAGATCGCGCAGCAGCATGACCGCCACCCCCTGAATGACGCAGGACGGGACATATATATCCTCCATGCTCTCATTCTCTGGATGCAGTCTTACCCTGCGGCGCTCAGGCTCGGGATAATAGCGCTTGAGCGTCGCCTCGTCTCCGACAAGCGCAACAACGATCTGTCCGCGCTCCGCAGTGCTCTGTACACGTATAAGCACAAGGTCGCCGTCCTCTATTCCCGCTTCTATCATAGATTCTCCCGACGCACGCAGAATATACATCTCCCCTCTGCCGAACAGAGCCTGCGGCAGGGTTACATATTCCTCTATATTCTCCTCCGCGAGCTTAGGCAGACCGCAGGACACTGAGCCGAGCACCGGCACGCGTATCCCCTCCTCTGCCGCGCGGTCACGGCGTGTGGTTATCCCGCGATGCCCGGAATAGTCAAGCACCCCGCTCTCACGCATCACGGCAAGATATCGCGGTACGGTCGAACGCGGAATGCCGGTACCGTCCGCAATCTCGCTCAGCGTCGGAGATATACCCGTCTCCTCGCGATATCGGTCGATAAAGCTCTCTATCGCCGCAAAATATTCGTCCTTCATCCGCCGCATTTCATCACCGCCTGTTTTCAGTCGAACCCGTTCATTAATAGGTGTAGAGATAATGAGACATTTGTCTCACTTTGAATAAAGTATACACCTTGCAGGGTCATATGTCAAGAGGATATTTTCGGATTTTTCAAAAATTACGAGCAATAAATTCGCATGCTCGGTTGCTCAAATGCCGAAAGCATGATATAATAAAATGAATAACACAAAAAAGCATACCCGAAAGGCAAAGCCATGGAAACGATAAAAGACCCTATAAAGCCGCAGCTGATACTGTTCGATTACGGTCACACCCTACTCTCCGAGCCGGGCTGGGATCCGATGAAGGGGCTGCGGGCGCTGCTCGAATACGCCGACAGACGCTGCTCCGAGGAGGAGATACAGCATATCTATGCCGTCGGCAGCGAGTACTACGATACCGTGATAATGCCGGTCAAGGAACAGGGCGGCGATATACCGTGGAAAACCGCCGCGCGTCTCGTACTCGGCAGCTGCGGAGTCGGTCTTACCATATCTCCGGATGAGGCAGAGGATATATATTGGAACGCCGAGACCTGCGGCGCGGTTATGCCCGGTGCGGACGAAATGCTCGATGCGATAGCTTCGCTCGGTATCCGATACGGCGTCGTCAGCAATCTGACAATGTCAGGCGAAGCGCTCGAGCGCAGGATAAGGCGGCTGATCCCTCATGCCGTGCCCGAGCTCGTCGTGACCTCAAGCGATATCGGCGTAAGAAAGCCGAACCCGATGATATTCGGCTACGCGCTGAGCCGCTGCGGCGCGAGTGCGGAGCATACATGGTTCTGCGGCGACAATCCGCAGGCGGATGTAGAGGGCTCCTCCGCTGCAGGTATGTATCCGGTATGGTATGACAGCGACATAGAGTGCCCTTATCGCGATAAGGAGCGCGAGAGCACTCCGAGCTGCGACATGCTGCGCATACGCGAATGGAGCGAAATGACCGGGCTGCTCGAGCTGCTGTAACATACCGACCGAAAAGGCGCTGCCGAATCAGCCTGAGCAACAGCTTAATATACTGCCGAAAATATCAAAAAGAACAACGAATCCGAGCATTGCCGAGGTGTCCCATATCTACTTAACAGGGAGCGCCTCACTGCAGCCGGACTCGTTGTTCTTTAATTTTTCGGTTTACCTATCTGCGCTTATTTTAGTTATCTGTATGCGCTCGGACAGCACCGATAATATACTGACATCAATCATCTGTATAATCGCCGAGGTATCTCGCACCTGCGGTAAACGACGGGCGGTACGGTGCGACACCGAGACCGTAGTCCTTCTTTTCCGCCACAGTGCCCGGCTCGAGTGCCGAATATGCCTGCTCGTACATAAATACTCGGCTGTCGCACAGATCGAGAGTATACAGCACAAACGCCTCGAGAATAGCCGGTGTGACTATCGTTCCGTACTCCGGTATACCGTGATGTGCCGCAAGACAATGACGCAGCAGAAGCAGCTTTTCGCCCTCTATGCCGAGGCGGGCCGCAGTCTGTGCAACCATATCCTCACCTATCGCAAGGTGTCCGAGCAGCTGCCCCTCGACGGTATACGAGGCTGTGCCCATATCGTCGGTGTCAAGCTCTGCGAGCTTTCCGATATCGTGCAGCGCGACAGCAGTCAGCAGCAGCTCGGGATCGAGCGAATCATAGACATCGAGCATTCCCTCGGCAGCACCCATCATACGATAGATATGAAACATCAGACCGCCGCGATGGTTATGATGCATGCCCTTCGCCGCGCTCCAGCGCAGCAGCGCATCCTTATGCTCCTCGTAAACGGCAACGCCGACACGCGAAACGGTCGCGCCCTCCTCCGATGCAAGCTCGCGGAGTCTGTCGAGTATATGCTCATACATATCCTCCTCGCGCAGCGGCGGATGGCGCACAAAATCATCCGGCGAGAGGTCGGGCACGTGCTTTGCCTGAGAATTTATGTTATATCCGAAGCTGTTATGCAGCACGGTCGCCTCAAATACCTCCCCGGGCTGAACGGTAAGCGTAAATCCGCTGAAATCCTTTGCAGTTACCGTGCTGCCCTTATCCGACACCGTAACATCGTAGTACGGTCCCTTTGCGCCCTGCTTTTCCACCCTGCCGAGCAGCAGCAGCGGAAGCGCGAGCTTTCCGTCCATAGGTATATCGGCAAGTACGCTTCTCTTTCTTTTTGCTCCGCTCTGCATGCTCTCAGCTCCCTTTTTCTCTGTTCTTTTCTTATCGGTGTTCTTTTTCGGCGCTGCCGTCGGTGCTTTTTTCTCCGCAGCCGCAGCTGCCGCCACGGCGCTCGGCGCATCGGTCACACCCTCCGACATTGCCGGCACGGCATCGTTCTCCGCTGCCGCGTTCTTATCAGCCGAGCCGACGGCGCCATGTACATTTTCCGAAGCATTTGCAGCCTTCTTATCCGAATCGTTTTTCAGATCCTTTGCAGACTTATTTTTCGGATCAGCCGTCTCGTTATCCGACGCGGGCTGCTGACGCTTTACACGTACCGCAAAATCGCCGTCGCCGTACGGACAATGCGCCTGTTCGCCGGGAAGTATATTGACTACGGCATAATCCGCATCCTCCGACTCTTCGGGTACGAGCTTTGCATATACCGTCTCACCGACCGTGCTCGGGCAATTGTAGTATTCCGAGCGTCGGCTTCCGTCATAGCGCGCAAGCACTATTCCGCTCTTATGCGCGAGCGTCAGAATGCTGTATCCGTCCCGCTCGGATATTCCGCACAAAAGGTAATAGCAGCCCTCTCCGGGTCTGTGCTCGTTTGTTTTCTCGCCCATGCTCCGCCTCCTCTCATTATATCCGTATCTATTTTACAGCAGGCGCGAGGGCATAAAAGCCTCCGCGCCTGACAGCGAAAATTTATCTCTTGACTCTTGCGTTACCGCTCCAAACACTCCAGATCTGCTCCTCGTCGGCAGGCTGAGCATAGTCGGTAAGGAAGGTAGTTGCAAGCGCACCGCTCGCCCAACCGAACTGTATCCACTTCTCGCTCTCCCAGCCGCGCAGAATGGCATAGAGCATTCCGCCGACAAAGCCGTCTCCGCCGCCGATGCGGTCGAGTACGCGGATGGGGCGAGGCTCAACGACCTGCCAGCCGTCCTCGGTACGCATGATAGCGCCCCAGAGATGCTCGTTAGCATTGACGACCTGACGAAGCGTCGTTGCGAATACCGAAACATCGGGATACTGCTCACGGGTACGCTCGATCATCTCCTTGAATGAGTCGATCTTTGCCGCAATATCGCGTCCGCCTGCCTCCGGGCCCTTGATACCGAGGCAGAGCTGATAGTCCTCCTCATTTCCTATAAGGATATCCGAAACCGATGCGATCTCGGAGAATACGGCGCTCAGCTCCTCTTCTCTGCCCGCCCAGAAGCTCGCGCGATAGTTGAGATCGAACGAGATAAGGGTACCGTACCTCTTTGCCGCACGTGCAAGCTCAAGGCAGAAACGGCTCGTCTCGGGAGAAAGTGCCGCGATAAGTCCGGAGAGATGCAGCATCTGCACGCCCTCTGTACCGAAGATGCGCTCGAGATCAAAATCGGCGATATTCAGCGTTCTGCCGACCTCGCCCGCGCGGTCGTTGGTAACTCGGGGGCCGCGGCTGCCAACACCGGAGTCCGCGATATTGAACTGATGACGATAGCCCCAAGGACCGCCCTGCTCAACCTCTGCGCCCTCATATGCCATGCCGCGGCGGCGAAGATCACCCTTGATAAATGCGGCGATAGGACTGCCCTTAACAAAGGTAGTGAGGACCTTTACCGGCAGTCCGAGATAGGACGAGATGCTCGCAACATTTGTCTCGGCACTTGTAGCCTGCATCTTAAAGGTATCACTGCAATGAACCGGCTGTCCGTCAGAGGGGGTGATTCGCACGCCCATGCTCGACGGTACAACAAGCGACCAAATGCAATTTTCTCTGAGTTTTTTCATTTCTCTATTTCATCCTTTCGGAATTCTTTTTTATAACCGAATTATATCACATCGGCATCGCAATTGCAAGGAATGTGCGTAAGTTTTTAAATAAATCTGTGTGCCGCGCGCATATACATCCGACATAAGCAAAATTTGCATATGTGTATTGTCCCCCCCAAAAAAACGACAGATAATAACGCCCTGACCGAGCGTTATTATCCGTCGTCAAAAGAAAACGGGTATTATAACTTTATGCCTTCTCTTCAAGTATCCTTGAGAGAAATTCCTTCGTACGCTGGAGCTTAGGTGCGCCGAATATCTGCTCGGGCGCGCCCTCCTCAGCTATAATGCCGTCGCTCATGAAGACTACGCGGCTCGACACATCACGTGCGAATGCCATCTCATGAGTTACAACAAGCATTGTAAGACCGGAGCCCGCAAGTGAACGCATGACCTGAAGCACCTCGCCGACCATTTCGGGGTCGAGCGCCGAGGTTGGCTCGTCAAAGAGTATTACCTCGGGATCCATAGCGAGCGTGCGTGCAATCGCAACTCTCTGCTTTTGACCGCCCGAGAGCTGACGCGGCTTTGCGTTGATGTAGGGGGTCATTCCGACCTTGTCGAGGTAATGCAGAGCGTTCTTCTCTGCCTCCTCCTTGCTTCTGCCGAGCACCTTGACCTGACCTATTACGCAGTTTTTCAGCGCCGACATGTTATCAAAGAGGTCGAACTGCTGAAAGACCATGCCGACCTTTGCTCTGTACTGCGCGAGTTTGACTCCCTTGCTCATGATGCTCTGACCGTGAAAGAGGATATCTCCGTCGGTCGGTGTCTCGAGCAGATTGACGCAGCGCAGCATAGTACTCTTACCCGAGCCTGAGGAACCGATGATGCTGATAACATCGCCCTTGTTTACCGAAAAGCTGATGCCTTTCAGCACTTCATGGTCTCCGAAGGACTTTTTAAGGTCCTTAATCTCAATAATAGCGTTATCTGCCATCTCCGCCCGCCTCCTGTTCTGTCAAATGTATCTCGGCAGACGATGACGACTGCGAGCCGTATATCGTGTAGTTATCCTTACCCGCGAGCAGCTTCTCAAACAGACGAAGCAGGCGCGTCACGGTGAAGGTAAGAATGAAGTAGATAGCGCATGCTATAACATAGCTTGCGAAAATCTTGTAGCTGTTCTTTGCCGCCATTGCAGTATAGTAGAACAGCTCGGCAACGCCGATAACATTAAGCACCGAGGTATCCTTAATGTTCACCACAAACTCGTTCGAGACCGAAGGGAGAATATTGCGCAGCGCCTGCGGAATGACGACATATATCATAGTCTGAAAATGGCTCATTCCTATCGATGCCGCACCCTCAAACTGACCCTTATCTATCGAGATGATACCGCCGCGAACTATCTCGGTGATATATGCTCCCGTGTTGATGGATACGATCGCGATACCGGCGGGG
>URAP01000024.1 GCA_900545935.1 uncultured Eubacteriales bacterium | reverse complement strand
ATCGCGGCGCAATCCCCCTTATGCCTGCTTTTCTTTCCTACGCTTTCTTTTTCAGGTAAAAAGAAAGCGAAAAAAATGAACAACTAAATCATTTTTCCACAACTCCTTGACCGCGAGAGCGATTAATAAACCAATCCATCTAAAAACTAACCTTGCTTACTGATAATTTGTTGTTAAATCTTATTTTCGTGACAATTTTTCTGTCACATCAATTTTGATAATTATTGCAAATTCCGGTGTGACAGAAAACTCGTCACGAGCCAAGTTTGATAGCGGATTTCTTAGTTCCCAACAGCCCCTCCGTCACGGCAAGCCGTGCCACCTCCCCCTACACGGGGGAGGCTTTCACGTGCGGAATCTGCGCCTTGCATTATCAATTTGATTTTGAGCTAATCTTTGATCGTCGAAGGTGCGATTTTACCTTCTCGATGAAAAAACAACATCTATATGTGAAAAAACTGCTCGCGTCAGCGCGGTATATACTAAAGCTCTCTCCAACACCTCGAAAAGGCTTTTCAGAGGTTTTGCGAAAACCTCACCGCCCCCGAGTTTTGACTTTGTTCCGATAATATGCTATAATCTATCCACCGAAACAACAAAAGCAAAGGAAGTCACGGCGCCGCCGTGCATTAAACATCATAATATGAATATAATTTCAACGCTATCCGACGAGCTCGGCATCAGTCAGGCGCAGATAGAGAAAACCGTCGCGCTCATCGACGACGGCAATACCATCCCGTTTATCGCCCGTTACCGTAAAGAGGTCACCGGTTCGCTCGATGATACCGTCCTGCGACGGCTGTATGATCGCCTTATCTATCTGCGCGGCTTTGAGCAGAGAAAGGGTGAGATCAGCGCGCTGATAGACGGGCAGGGAAAGCTCACGCCGGAGATCACGGCGGCGCTTGAGGCGGCTTCTACACTTACAGAGCTTGAGGATATATATCGCCCGTATAAGGGACACCGCCGTACACGCGCATCGGTCGCAAGGGAGCGCGGACTTGAACCGCTCGCCGAGCTGCTTTTTGCTCAGAAGCGCAGCTATGACCGACCGCTTGCGGATATTGCATCCGATTTTATTGATGAAGAAAAGGGCGTCTCGACAGCCGAGGAGGCGCTTGCGGGCGCACGCGATATAATTGCCGAGGATATTTCGGATAATGCCGCATACCGCAAAAGGGTGCGCGATATAACATATCGCAGCGGCATACTCGAGACAAAGCAGGCAAAGGAGGGCGACTCGCCCTACGAGATGTATTACGAGCATTCGGAAAAGCTGTCTGCCGTGCCGAATCACCGCGTTCTTGCAATAAACCGCGCCGAAAAGGAGGGCTATATCAGAGTAAGCATCAAGGTCGACGAGGCGCTGCCGCTGAATTATCTTGCCTCCGAGTGTCTCGGCAGCCGCGAGAGCCCCGCATATTCCGAGGTGCTCTCCGCACTCTCCGACAGCTACGACCGACTGATTGCCCCGTCCATCGAGCGTGAGCTGCGCTCCGATCTTACCGACCGTGCGGGAGAGGGTGCTATCGTAACATTTTCGGATAATCTCCGCAATCTGCTGCTTCAGCCGCCGGTGCGCGGCTTTACGGTAATGGGCTATGACCCCGGATACCGTACCGGATGTAAGCTTGCGGTCGTCGACCCGACCGGAAAGGTTCTCGACACCGCCGTTATCTATCCTACAAAGCCGCAGGAGAGAATAGAGGAGTCGCGCAGAAGGGTCGTATCGCTTATTCGCCGCTACGGTGTAGGCGCTATCGCCATCGGCAACGGGACCGCATCGCGCGAGAGCGAGGCATTCATCGCGGACACGCTGCGCGAGATAGGCGGCGGATGCGGCTATGTCATCGTCAGCGAGGCAGGAGCCTCTGTCTACTCGGCTTCCGAGCTCGGCGCGGAGGAATTTCCCGATTTCGACGTTACTCAGCGCAGCGCGGTCTCCATCGCACGCAGACTTCAGGATCCGCTCGCAGAGCTTGTCAAGATAGACCCGCGCTCGATAGGAGTGGGACAGTATCAGCATGATATGAAGCAGTCCAGGCTCGGAGAGGCATTGTCGGGCGTTGTCGAGTACTGTGTGAACCATGTCGGCGTTGATGTTAATACCGCATCGTATTCGCTGCTCTCGCATGTCGCCGGTATCAATGCGGCATCGGCGAAGAATATAGTAAAATATCGTGAGGAGAACGGTGCATTTACCTCCCGCGCTCAGATAAAGAAGGTGCCGCGCATCGGCGCACGCGCTTTTGAGCAGTGTGCGGGCTTCCTCCGCGTGTCAGGAGGAAGCGAGATACTCGATGAGACCGGAGTTCACCCGGAGTCGTATGCCGCCGCGCGTGCACTGCTCGACCGTTTCTCGCTGCGTGAGGAGGATGTGCGCCGCGGAAAGGTCATAGGTCTCGACAAGGCGGTGCGCGAGGCAGACGAAGCGAAGCTCGCAGCCGAGCTGGGAGTCGGAATACCTACGCTGCGCGATATCGTCGCCGAGCTGTCGAAGCCGGGACGCGACGCGCGGGACGATCTGCCCGCGCCGATACTCCGCACAGACGTACTGACTCTCGACGATCTGAGCGAGGGCATGGAGCTGACCGGAACGGTCAGAAATGTAGTCGATTTCGGCGCATTCGTCGATATCGGTGTTCATCAGGACGGGCTTGTCCATATCAGTCAGATATCGAAGAAGCGTGTGGCGCATCCGAGTGAGGTGCTTGCGATAGGCGATATCGTAAAGGTAAAGATAATATCGCTCGACCGTGCAAAGGGCAGGATAGGTCTGACGATGAAATTTTGATATATCCCGGCGGCGCAGCGCCGATCGGGCAAATAAGCATCAGCCGAAGCAGGTAATTTCGGCGGAATAAGCGGCGCATAAAGCGCGAAACTTTAATATATTAAAATTGAAAACGCTGTCGAAAGACCTCGCCTTAATAATTTATTATATATTTTTGTGCAACACTCACAAGCTGCGCGGCTCAATTTCGTTGATTTGCCCCTTTTCAAAAGCGATTTTTTTTGGTACAATATCTATCGTCAACTATTGTCGGGCATCTGCCCGAGTATATCATATAATTTTGCCTTGATCGCTCGTCGATCTGCACGGCATACCGCATACGCGGATAATCAAAAAACACGGTTTTCATAGGAGGAAACGCAAAAATGGCAAGTCTTTCGCTCAAGCACATCTACAAAAAGTACCCGGGCGGCGTTACCGCTGTCTCCGACTTCTCGCTCGAGATCAAGGATAAGGAGTTCCTTATTCTCGTCGGTCCTTCCGGATGCGGTAAGTCGACGACACTGCGTATGATCGCCGGACTTGAGGAGATCACCGAGGGCGAGCTGTTTATCGGCGACCGCCTTGTAAACGATATCGCACCTAAGGACAGAGATATAGCGATGGTGTTCCAGAACTACGCTCTGTACCCGCACATGACCGTATTTGACAACATGGCATTCGGTCTTAAGCTCCGCAAGACTCCTAAGGAGGAGATCAAGCGCCGCGTTGAGGAGGCTGCACGCATCCTCGATATCACTCACCTGCTCGATCGCCGTCCTAAGGCTCTTTCCGGCGGTCAGAAGCAGCGTGTCGCGCTCGGACGTGCTATCGTCCGCGAGCCTAAGGTATTCCTTCTCGACGAGCCTCTCTCGAACCTCGATGCTAAGCTCCGTGCGGCAATGAGAACCGAGATCACCAAGATTCATAAGAAGATAGGCACCACCTTCGTATACGTAACGCATGACCAGGTCGAGGCTATGACCATGGCTACCCGTATCGTCGTTATGAAGGACGGTATCATTCAGCAGGTCGACACTCCTCAGAATCTGTACGATCTGCCGGTAAACATCTTCGTCGCGGGCTTTATCGGAACACCTCAGATGAACTTTATCAACTCCACTCTGCGCAAGAAGGGCGACGATTTCTATGTAGAGTTCGGAAACGTATCGCTCAAGCTGCCTAAGGAGAAGATCGAAGGCACCTCTCTTCCGGACTATGCAGATCAGGAAGTTATTATGGGTATCCGTCCCGAGTGCATCTATGAGGATCCGGAGCAGGTCGCAGATCATGCCGATACCTCGTTTGACGCCTATGTCGAGGTGACCGAGCTTATGGGTGCGGAGATATACCTCTATATCGTAGTTGATGAGCAGAACCTCATCGCTCGTGTATCCCCCCGTTCCACTGCGAGAGCAGGCGACACCGTTAAGGTTGCCGTTGATATATCGAGAGCACACATCTTCGATAAGAATACAGAAAGGTGCATCTGCCACTGATAGGCGGCATACACAAGTAGCTTAATTATTCTGCAGTTTAATTATTGTAATCGAAGACCGCGCCGCGCATAGGAGCAGAGTCTTTCGTGCACGGTGCGGTCTTTTATTTCATTATTCCTTAAAGGAGCAATTTTACTATGAACAAGATTAGAGTAACCATCTGGAATGAATTCAGGCATGAAAAGATGGACGAGGAATGCAACAAAATTTATCCCGGCGGCCTTCACAATGTTTTGAAGAAATACCTTGAGGTCAACGAGGATTTTGAGATCACTCTTGCGGCTCTCGATGATCCCGACCAGGGACTGCCGGACGAGGTTCTCAACAATACCGACGTCCTTATGTGGTGGGGTCATATGTCTCACCATGAGGTTGACGATGCGCTCGTAGCTCGTATCCTTGACCGCGTTCGTCGAGAGGGCATGGGCTTTATTGCAATGCACTCCTCACACGCTTCTAAGCCCTTTGATCAGCTTGTAGGTTCTACCGGTTCTCTTTCTTGGGGCGAGAACGTAAATGAGATCATGTGGACTCTGCTGCCCTCGCACCCGATTGCAAAGGGCATCCCCGCAAACTTCCACCTCGAGAGTGAGGAGCTTTACTCCGAGCCTTTCTGTATCGGTAATCCCGATGACGTAGTATTTGCCGGCTGGTACGAGACCGGTAACGTAATGCGCTCCGGTGTTACCTTCCAGCGCGGTCTCGGCAAGATCTTCTACTTCCAGCCCGGTCACGAGTACTGCCACTCCTTCCACAACAAATATGTTATTCAGATTCTTGCCAACGCTATCCGTTGGGCTGCTCCTACCGCAGGCTTTGTCGATCCTGGCATGCCTATGATAGGCAACCTTGCTCAGGATCTCGGCATATTCCCGAAGTCCGAGGCTAAGTAATCTGCTTACCATGTGTCGGGATGCGGTGAGCCGTGTGCTTGCTTTACCCGATCAAGATAATTAAAAAATGCCTGCCCTGCCATTCAGCGATTTACCGAACGGCAGGGCAGTGCTTGTATAGACTTGCTTAAAAAACAGAGCATGAGAAAATCAGAATGAATATGAAAAAGATCAGAGTTACGATATGGCATGAATACGGAGCGGAAAAGCTGCACGAGGTCGTGTCTCGCCTCTATCCGGAGGGACAGCACAAGGCGCTTGCGGATATGCTGATGCAGGAGAGCGACGATTTTGACATAACCGTCTCAGAGCTTAGTCAGCCCGAGCTCGGACTGCCCGACAATCTGCTCGAAAATACCGATGTGCTCGTATGGTGGAGTCATTTTCGTCATGACATGGTACCGGATGATTTGTGCGAGAAAATAATGAACCGCGTTCGCCGTGACGGAATGGGATTTATTGCGCTGCATTCATCGCACGGCGCAAAGCCTTTTGATCGCCTTGTCGGCTCGACCGGCTCGATGAGCTGGGGCACCGAGGTGAACGAGGTGCTCTGGATGCTGCTGCCATCACATCCGATAGCAAAGGATATCCCGCTGTATATCCATCTGCCGAGCGAGGAGATATATTCCGAGCCATTCTGTATCGGTCATCCCGATGAGGTGATTTTCGGCGGTTGGTTTGAGACCGGCCATTTTCTGCGCGCAGGCGTGACCTTTCAGCGCGGACTCGGAAAAGTATTTTATTTTCAGCCCGGTCACGAGACCTGCGAGAGCTACTACAATAAGGACATAGTAAAAATTATTGCAAACTCTATTCGGTGGGCTGCTCCGACCGCCGGCTTTACCGATCCCGGCATGCCCATGATAGGAAATCTCGCGCAGGAGCTCGGCATAACAACAAAGCCCGATGCTGCCGAATAAGCGTTAATTTTGCTTTGCGCGGTCATGATCATGGATCGGATCGGTGTACCTGTTATGCTCGAGCCGAAAAATCCTGCCGTAGCTGTATGTGAAATAAGTCCCGCCACACAGATATTATGTGCGGCGGGACTTTTCTGCATAGCGCGCGTCTATGCGGTTTGATTTATTTATCGAGCTTAGGTACGAGCCAGTTGCGCTTGTTGTGCTTTATCGAGATATAGCCGACGGTCGAGGAGATAAAGGCGCCGATGGAATCGACGATGATGTCCTTCATCGTATCGCGCAGCGCCTCGCGCCCGACGAGCATCGTGCCGTCTGCGAGCATGAACTTCTGCATGTTGAGCCCGAGCAGACCGTCAAAGGTGAACTCGTATATCTCCCACAGCGAGCCGATAGTGACTGCAAAGCAAAAAGCGAAGAAGGCAACGAAGAACGGAGAAAGGTTGAATATTGTGTTTTCGTTCCGATTGATGATGGTTATTACCATAAAGCCGAAAAAGCCGAGCATAAGACTGCTGAAGCAGTGCAGAATTGAATCCCAGTATGGGATAACATAGTAGAACGACCGAACCTCTCCGAGAAAAATCGCGCAGTACAGGAATATCGTAAACAGCGCATAGAGCACGACGGGGATCTCAAACTTGAATCTCTTTGCGAGCAGCGAGGGGAGGTTGATGGAGATCAAACCGAGTACGCACTGTACTATCATCAGCGCATAGTCGGCTTTCGAGTGGTAGCCTGCGTCGGACATGCTGTCATTGCCGAATACCATCATCAGAACTATAAATATGATAGGCACTATAAAGCTCAGCGTTACTCCGATATAGAGTATAATGCTTATCCGCTTTGCGTGGAGCTCCGGGGTCTGCGGCTTTTTTTCATTTCTTTTCATTGTCATTTCCTTTCTGTGTGCTGTTATCATCCGGATCGGATATGCGGCGCTTGATGCGCTCCATTCTCAGGTCGAGCGCGGCGCTCGTCTCAGCACACTCGAACAGCTCATGCTCGAGCTGACGGCTCAGCTCCTCAGGCAGATCCTTCTTGTAGCGCAGCTTGTGCTCGAGGCTTGCCCAAAAGTCCATCGCTATCGTTCTCAGCTGTACCTCGACCTTCATCATGCGTGTCTCGCTGCGCAGGAATATCGGGACCTCTACGATGAGATGCAGACTGCGGTAGCCGTTGTCCTTCGGTGTAGCTATGTAATCCTTGCGCTCGATCAGCGTGATGTCATTCTGCCGCAGCAAACAGTCCGCGAGCAGATATATATCCTCGGGAAACGAGCATATTACCCGCACACCCGCAATGTCCGATATGCTTCTCTCGATGGATTCGAGGCTGAACGGCAGTCCCCTGTCACGCAGCTTGCGGACGATGCTGTCGGTCGACTTTATACGGCTCTTGACGGATTCGATGGGATTGCGGTCGTATTGGAGCGAGAATTCTTCGTTTAGAACATTGAATTTTGTCTCTATCTCCATTATGGCGCAGCGGTAGTACGCCATCAGCTCGTCGAAAGGCGCTTTGTTGCTTGCAATGAGCTCGAGAAAATCATCACTCATTATCCGCTCGCGAATAAGCTCGCCAACGCGATTTCTCATATTCATGCTTTTTTCTCCTATGGGGGTATTTGCGATCGGAATGTTGCCGTTGATACCGAACGTGCTTCGCCGTCGAATGCGGCTCGACTCCGTGCGCGTCGGCGGTTCAGTCGACCCCGCGCAGCTCTGCTGTCGGAATGTATTTCTTTGCGATGGCGAGGAAGCTCTCAAGCTCATCCTTGGAATATGCGCCGAGCTCGGCTGTGCCGACGGCGCTGCGCTCGTATTCCGCCGCAGCTTCATCCGACTCGATGAGGATATCTCCGGAATCCTTGTAGCACTGTATAAAATAGCGCTTTGCCCCGCTGATAAGCTGTCCTATGCCGTTAAAATCCTCTGCGGTGTGCAGCGGCTTTACCGCCGTTGTGCGAAACTCGTAATCTACCTCTCCTCCGAGAAGTATTGAGATGCTTTCCTTTACCTTGTCCAGCCTCGTATCGGCATGTCCCGCGACGATGTGATAGCGCTCCTCCGAGCTTTTTATGTCCATCGCAACGTAATCTATGCCAGCAGCGATGCACTCGCGCAGCACGTCGGGATGCGTACCGTTCGTGTCGAGCTTGACGAGCATATCAGTCTGCTCCTTGACCTTGCGGATAAACGAAACGAGCTGCTCGCCCCACAGCGTCGGCTCGCCGCCGGTTATTGCAATGCCCTCAAGGATGCCCTCGCGCCGGCGGAGGAAGCGTATGACCTCCTCGCCGTCGATGGTCTGACCTCCGCATAGTCGCTCCGCCTCAACAAGCGATGAATTGTGGCAGAACGGGCAGCGGTAGTTGCAGCCGCCGGTGAATACGGTGGCGCACATTTTGCCGGGAAAATCGAGCAGGGATAGCTTCTGCATTCCGTAAAACTTCATATGAATGCCCTTCCTTTCGCGCGGAGACAGAGCGCTTCTTTTGAGTATCTGTTCTTCGCGCATTTTTAGTGAAGTACGATAAGATATGGTGAGCTGCGATAAAATATGATAAGAGATAAAATATGATAAGCTCTGATAAAATCCGCTAAGCTCCGTTGAAATATGAATACGGTGGTAAGCTGCGGTATATTGCATAACATGTGGCGCGTACGGATAGTTTGGTGCCTGCGGCATTCGACGTATATCGACACGCTTTGCTTAAAACGGCACCCCGCACTCCGCCGCAAAAGCGGTCGGAGCGGTCGGGATGCCGAATTCTTCTTTACCGGATCATTTTTTCAGCTTAACAGCCTCGCGTGCCTTAGCGGCAATATTTGCGGGAGTTATGCCGTACATCTCGAGCAGCGGCGGAACCTTACCGGAACGACCGAAGCGATCCTCGACGCCGACCCTGAGAACGGGAACGGGATATGCTTCTGCGGTGGCGGCACATACAGCTTCACCGAGACCGCCGATGATGTTATGCTCCTCTGCGGTGACGATAGCGCCGGTCTTGCGAGCCTCTGCGATAACGAGCTCGCGGTCGAGAGGCTTAATGGTATGGATGTTGACAACAGCTGCGTCGATGCCCTCTGCTGCGAGCGTTGCACGTGCCTCGAGTGCCATTGCAACGGTAACACCGGTCGCGATGATGGTAACGTCGCTGCCGTCTGCCATCTTGATACCGCGGCCTATCTCCAGCTTGTAGCTTGCCTCGTCGTAGATTACCGGAACGGCAAGTCTGCCGAAGCGCATATATACGGGACCGTTGAAATTGATAGCCGCCTCAACAGCTGCACGTGCCTCGACGGCATCTGCGGGGTTGATTATTGTCATACCGGGTATTGTGCGCATAGTGCCGATATCCTCGAGGCACTGATGCGTTGCGCCGTCCTCACCGACGGTTATGCCGGCGTGGGTCGCGCCTATCTTAACATTAAGATGCGGATAGCCGACGGCATTGCGTATCTGCTCAAATGCTCTGCCGGCGGTAAACATTGCAAAAGAGCTGCAGAACGGGATCTTGCCCGTCGTTGCAATGCCTGCCGCGATAGCGACCATGTTGCCCTCTGCGATACCGCAGTCAAAGAAGCGCTCCGGGAATGCCTTCTTGAATTTTACCGTCTTAGTCGCCTCTGCAAGGTCTGCATCGAGAACGACCACGTTTTCGTATTTAGCGCCGAACTCGGCAAGTGCGTTGCCGTACGCTTCGCGGGTTGCGATCTTTTCACCAATTGCTGCCATTATATTGACCTGACCTTTCTCGCGTTATCAGAGCGAATCGATATAGGAATTGATTTCGGAAACAGCCTGCTTATACTGCTCCTCATTCGGAGCGGAGCCGTGCCACTTTACGGAGTTTTCCATAAAGGAAACGCCCTTACCCTTTACGGTGCGGCAGATGATGGCGGTGGGCTTGCCCTTGCATGCCTTAGCTGCCTTTACGGCACTGTCGATAGCCTCGATGTCGTGACCGTCGATAACGAGCACATTCCAACCGAATGCCTCAAATTTTGAATCGAGCGGGGAGGGATCGTTGACCTCCGAGATGGGACCGTCGATCTGGAGACCGTTGTAATCGAGGAAGATGCAGAGGTTGTCGAGCTTCTTATGAGCGGCGAACATAGCCGCCTCCCATACCTGACCCTCCTCGGACTCGCCGTCGCCGAGAACCGAGTATACACGGTAGCTCTCGCCCGATATCTTTGCGGAAAGCGCCATGCCGCACGCTGCGGAGAAGCCGAGACCGAGCGAGCCGGTCGTCATATCAACACCGGGTGTGCCCTTCATGTCCGGGTGACCCTGGAGATAGCTGTCTATGTGACGGAAGGTTTTGAGATCTTCGCGCGGAAAATATCCTCTCTCCGCAAGTGCTGCATAGAGAGCGGGAGCGGTGTGTCCCTTGGAGAGTACAAAGCGGTCGCGATCCGCCTTCTTCGGGTCGCGAGGATCAATATTCATCTCCTCAAAGTAGAGATACGAGAGAATGTCGGAGATGGAGAGCGATCCGCCGGGATGTCCGGAGCTTGCGCTGAATACCGCCTCAAGCGCACCCAGCTTGATATTTGCGGATATCCTTTTGAGTTCCTTGATTCTTGCCTGTTCCATATCGGAATAGTCCTCCTTGTTGTTCGGATATTAGATACAATGTTATTAGCGATAGTAATTAACAATAATCATATAAATTTTACTACATTTTTGGTCAAATGTCAATAGATTGCGGCGAGTTTAAGCGGCATCAAGCGACTATTTTACTTTGAAATTATGATTTGCTTGTTTATGGATCGCTATTTTGCGATTTGCCCGTAGTTCGGCGCTGTGTCCGAAATCGTCGAGGGACCGCACGCGGGTCGGATATCCGATTTGCTTATGCCTCTGCGCCTGTTGCCGTTTCTCCTTTTGCGTCGCCCTTTACGTTATGTCCGAGAGGTTGGCCGAGCAGCACAGGTGTTTCCGTGCCCGCCTCGGTCGCGTCGAAAAAGCGTCTGTCTATCTCGGCGCGCCCCCCCTCGAGCAGCAGGATAACGGTGCTTCCTCCGTACAAAAACATCCCCTTTTCCTCACCCCGTGAAAAGCTGCCCGAGCTGAGGCGATTCTTTATCCTGCCGACGAGCATCGCGCCAACCTCTATCTCGGTCACGGTGCCGAAATTCTCGGTCTCCATGACGGTGTATTCGCGGCAGTTCTCGGTGAATACCGGAACATTCCTCAGCGCGATGGGGCGAACGGTGTGCAGCCTGCCGGAAATGAAAATATTCACCGATTGTCTGCCTGCGTCGATATAATGGTAGCGGTGATAGTTGTCGACGCAGAGACGGAAAACAAGGCAGATGCCGCCGCGGTAGCGCTCCGCGAGCGTGCTGTCTTTTAATAAATCTGCTATCGAATATCGGCTCTGCTTTATCGGTATTACAAGCCCGTCGTGTATCCGGTATACACTGAGCCTGCCGTCGCAGGGGGAGGGGAGAATGCTCGGCTCTGCGGCTATCGGACGCATCTCCGGGCGTATGCGCCGCGTAAAGAATTCGTTGAAGGACGAAAAATCATATTCGAGATAGTCCTGCATATTTATACCGCTGCGCTCTGCAAAGCCCTTTATCATAGGCACCGAGAGGCGCGAGTCGAGAAATGCTCCGCACACACGCGATACCCACCGTGCACTGAGCAGCCGCAGCAGCACCCTGCCGGGCACTGTTTCATATAGGATGCGGAGCGCGCCGCCGTCGTTGTTGGTGTCCGCGCTCGCGTTTTCACTTGTGGCGATGCTGTTCTGCCGTTCTGTTTCTTCTCTTTTCTTTTCTTTCATTGTTTGTCGCTTATAGCTTCCTTATTCCGAAAAATCTCCCCGCGCGATCGCTGCGAGGAGATTTTAACCTTTAAGTCTTTATGTCGTTATGACGGATGTCTTGCCCGAGCGTTGTTTCGTGTACGGATCTATTATATGCGTGAGCGCAAAAAAGCAAATATTATCATAATTATTGCTTCCACCAGTCCGATCCCCACCATGATAAGGATACCGCGTGTGCCGGGCTTTTTAATATTAAAATTGGATATAAACGCGATAGCGGTCAGCATAACTATACCGATGAAAACCACAGTCAGGTCAAAGGGGATTATGTAGTTGAGCAGCAGCGCGAACGGAATAATGAGCGAGGCGCTTGTTACCGGCAGTCCCGTATAGCTGCGGCGGACCTCGGTCTCGGTCTCCTGTCTATCCTCCTCTGTGACATTATAATACGCGAGGCGTATCATAGCGGCGAGAACGTAGAACATAAGAATGGCATACAGCACGTATCTGACAGTCGAGCCGATGAATTTATCACCGAATGCCTCCTGAATGCGGTGCATAAAGGGCGATACGCGGATGAGCGCGGTGCCGATGCAGGCGGGAAGTACGCCGAAAGCGACAAGGTCGGAGAGCGAGTCTATCTGAATTCCGAACCGTCTCGAGATATCGGTACGGTCGACCTTTCTGCGTGCTATCTTGCCGTCGAATGCGTCGCACAGACCGCAGAAGAGCAGAAAGAAGCTGCCTATATAGGGATGACCGGAGCCGCTGAGAGTAGTTATTATACCGGTGCTCGCCGACAGCAGCGAGAGAAATGTAAGTATGACCGTGTAGTCGTAAACGCCTATCATTACTTATATGACCGTTGCTTTTGTATTCAAAAGCTACCTTTCAGATTTAGTGTCGGGATCAGAGATCGTAGCCGTTGGCTTCGGTGATGCCGATAATTTTGATGATTTCGGTGATTTTGGTTAGCTGCTTTTTGCGCCGATGTTATCAAGCTGCCTTTTTGCTTTTTTTCGATCGTATATATATTTGCCCATAATAGATATGCCGCAGACGATGATGCAGATGTAGAATGAGACAGAACGGCTGAGCAGATCGAGGCTGACAGCGGCTTCCGGCGGCATTCCTATCGAGCCGAGACCGCTGAGCATGATGTAATCGGATACTCCCATTGCACCCGGAACGGGGATGCAGTTTGAGCCGAGGACGACATAGCATTGCAGCGAAAATACGGTGCCTATCCGCTCCGGTGCGCCGCCGGTCGCGAGAAATGCAAATACCGAGACGGCTATCTGCGAGAGCCGCTGAAGCACATTGAAGCACAGCGCCGGCAGCAGCGGACGGAGATTGCCGCGTATCATTGCCGCGCATTCTCCGTAATTCTCGATATAATCGTCGAGCCTTTTCAGCTTCTCCTCGGTATGCGCAATCAGATGCAGCCGCGACAGCAGCTTTATCAGAGCGCTTCCTACACGGCGGATGATAGTGCCGTGCCGCAGCAGCATAAGAAACATGATGGTGAGAAATATCTGCGCGATAATGCCGAAGATTATCAGAACTTTTGGCAGTACTCCGAGTCCGAAAAACAGATGCGGAGAGACTGCGGCACCGATAATTCCTATGATAAGTATCGACATTGCATACAGTGCAAGGTTGAGTATCAGCGATATCGTAGTTACCGTGCCGGATATGCCGTCGCGCATCATGAAGAAGGCGCTCGCGGGCTGTCCGCCGGTCGCGGACGGAGTTATCGCGGAGAAGAAGATGTCTGCCGTAGAATATATGTAGCCGCCCCGCAGACTGCTGCGGCAGCCGAAATATTTCAGCAGCGATATTATCGCAAAGGCCTCCGAGAGGATGAAGCATAGCATACACAGCGTCGCGCATGCGAGCCATAGGGGGCTTGCATTTTTCAGATAGATAAAAAAGCCCTCCGCCGTAAAGTGTCGGCTCTGAGAGACCACCGCCCAGATGGTCAGTGCCGCAAGCACGACCGATGCAAGCGCCCAGAAAATCTTTGATCTCCCGGCGGGCTTTTTCGGCTTTGCACTGCGTGAGGTCTCGATACTCGCCGTGCTTGCGTTATCGCATCCGCTTTGACGGATATCGCACGGTTCACAGCCGCCTTGTATATTGCGATCGCTCGGGTTGTTATGTTTATCCTGCATTATTTAAACCGCAGCTCCGCCTCGGCAAAAGCTCCCTTTCGTCATTTTGTTACCGCAGCTGCCGGTGTGCGGCAGAGAGTGCTGCGGGAGCGTCCTTGTACATGTGCAGAGCTGCATAAAGCACCATCTGTTACGCTGTGTTGCAATGCATAGGCGCAGGATGCCGTGCAGTGAAGCGATATTCTTTGATAGACTTATATGTTAACGCAGGCGGAGATCCGTCGACGTACGATACGAATAATAAGACAGCAAAAAAATGATATCAAAATCTTGAGATAATAAATCGAAATGCTGCGAGTAAATAATAAGTGATGCATGCACAAAAAACCATTATAATTATACCCTCTTTATACCCGTTTGTCAATCGCTTTGTGCCTTTTTCGGCATTGTGACGGACGGCGCGGCGACCGTGGAGCGGTGTATGGTACTCCGATATTGACCCGGAGATGAAGCAAATACGGCAAATGCGAAAAAAGTTTACATTTAAAATGACGCTTTTTTGAGAAAACACTTGATTTGACCTTTCGGCTTTGATATCATGCTTTCGACAACTGTATGCCGACGTATTCGCGTACCGACCTACGCTGTTTATCGCTCGGCGCAGAAATAGGAGGAGCATGGGCGCGACGCCTTATGTCTGTTCTAATAAAAATACGGGGCTTTAAACCATATACCCCATTGATCGGAGAAAGAATCATGCAACACGAACGCAACAACACCTATGCAAACTATTTCGACCATGCACTCAGCATCGATCCTATTACGAGACGGCTGAAATTCTACTATGAAGGCAGAGGCGTTATCGGAGACGATATATACGTGCGTTTTCTCGACAAGGACGGGAAAATGCTCGGAGACCTCTGCTCCTTCGGAGCGATAAAATACGTGTGGGATCAGCCGCTGCACGAGACCTACGCAATGGTGCGTCTCGATCTGCGCGAGGGCCCCGCGCCCTTCGGCGAGCTGACGCAGGTCACATTCCGCGCTAAGCGCGATCGCGTCGAGGCGGATGCCGACGGACTGCCCGAGGGTGTGCGCATTGAGTTTTCGGGCAATCTCTATTGGGGCGAGCTCGACGACAGCTTTGCTATGTGTCTCGATCGAGACGGCTCGGAGGATGACCTCCGCGCGGCGTACGGACATGCCGTATCGACCATCGACGACTGCCTCTTTGACAGAAAGACCGACATGGCGCTCCGCCTCAGCGGCAGAGACCGCAGTGTGCTCGACTTCTCGCATGAGCGCGGCTGCTATACCTTCCTCACCGAGGGGACGCTGTCGCTTGAGTCCATCCTTTATGTATACCGCACACGCTTCCGTACCAACTATTCCTGCATCAATAAGAATACCGCATTCAAGACCGCGCATACCGGCTGGATGACATGGTATTCGGTCAAGTTTGAGGCGAACGAGGAGGTCGTGCTGAAAAATGCACGCTTCCAGCGTCAGTTCCTTTACGACTACGGCGCAAAGTCCATCTGGATAGACTGGGACTGGTATCACGAGGAGTTCGGTCTCGAGGATGCCCCTAAGGATATCGGCTTCTTTCAGCCCAATAAGCAGAAGTACCCGCACGGACTCGGCTACATCGCACAGCAGATAAAGGAGCTCGGCTTTATTCCGGTTCTCTGGGTCGCTCCGACCGTCGAGCCTGCGGAGACCGAGATAGTTAAGGAGTTCCGCGACTCGCTGCTCACCGACTGCACGACATGGTGCGGAAAGTACTTCTTCGATATCTCGGACGAGCGTGTTGTCAATGAGCTTATCCCCCGTGCCTTTGAGCAGGTCAAGGAATGGGGCTTCGAGGCGGTCAAGTGGGACTGCCTGCCTAATACCGTCGGCTATGCCGATGAGTGGCATGAATGCATGAAGCATCCCGAGATCACCTCCACCGAGTCGCTCCGCCGTCTCTGCCAAAAGGCGCGCGAGGTCGTCGGAGAGGACTTTTATATGATGTCCTGCGCGGGCGGAAACGACCGCGAGGTGCTCATGCTCTCGGATGTGTTTGATACCGCACGCATAGGCAACGATATCTTCCACTGGCGCGATTTTATCGGCGATTTTGTGGAGCGTATCCTCCGCTTCTATTCCTTCCATAATGTTTCGTTCTACTGCGACCCCGACAACGTGGTCATTCGCCCCGAATACAGCGACTTCGAGCAGGCGCGCTCCCGCGTTTCCGCCGTCTCGCTTCTCGGACTGCCCGTTACCTTCGGCGATGAGCTGACCGAGCTTCCCGCCGACCGTATCGAGATGCTCCGCCGCGCTCTGCCCACCCTCGATATCCATCCGATGGATGTACGCGAGCTGACGCACGACGGCAAGCGCTTCTTCGTTACACTCGCGGTCGACACGCCGTACGAGCGTTGGAATGTGTTCGATATACTCAATATGCAGGAGCATGCAGATAGCTTTACTATCAATCTGCCGCGTCAGCTGCACATTGAGCAGGGTGAGTACCTTGTATTTGATTTCTGGCATCAGAAGCTGCTCGGTATCTATGACGGCGATCTGACGCTCGAGCTTGAGGCAAATCAGTCCGCAGTTTGTGCAGTTCGCCGTCTTACCGGCAGACCGCAGATAGCGTCGACAAGCCGCCATCTTACTCAGGGTGCTGCGGAGCTCTCCGATGTGCGCTGGGACGAGAACAGCCTGACGCTCTCCGGCAGCTCCGAGGTCGTTCGCGGCGACGGATACAAGATCTTCGTCTATGTCCCGCAGGGATTTGTCCCGACCGAGGGTGAAGTTTGCGACGGCATTCTGACCCTCACTCCCGATGACAGCGAGAACCGTAAGGTCGACTGGAGCGTTTCCTTCCGCCGCGCGTGACGGCTCGGGGGACGAAAGGTACGATGAGGGAGACTTTCGCGAAAGTCTCCCCCAAACCCCTGCCAAAGCTTTAAAACCGGGGGGGATTTTCCCACCGTATAGACAACAAGGCGCTAAAGTCTCGGTATGTGATAAGCACGTACCGAGGCTTTATTTACAGCTTGCTGTAATTCCGCAGAAAAAATGCTCGGAGCGACGCTAAACGCTTAAAGATAAAAAGATGCAGACGCGTCGAATTTTCTCACGTTGCCGCACAATTGTACGGCAGAGGCGATTTTCGATTTGAGTTTTTTTAGCCTCGCTGATTTTATAGGGGCTTGCAAAAGTAATAACATAGTGATATACTATGTTTATACGGATGATTTATCTGCACCGGCGCGGCGGCTGTTGCTTTTCTTGTGGCAGCAGCGGTGTTTCGGGTGCAAAAACGGGCGGTCGGATTTTGTCGGCGGCTGTAATTTATGTTTTTTCGGAGGAGATTATGCTTGTATCAACAAAGGGAAGATATGCTCTGCGAATCATGCTCGAGCTTGGCAAATACGGGCGCGACAGCTACATACCGCTGCCGCAGATCGCGCAGGCTCAGGAGGTTTCCGAAAAGTACCTCGAGAGCATAATTGCTATGCTCGTGCGCGGCGGACTTGTCGAGGGGCTGCGCGGAAAGAGCGGCGGCTACCGTCTTACGCGGAATCTCGAAGAATATTCGGTAGGTGAGGTGCTGCGCTTGACCGAGGGATCGCTCGCTCCGGTAGCGTGCCTCGAGGAGGAGCAGTGCAGCTGTCCGAGAGCGGGAAAGTGCGTCACACTCCCGATGTGGCGGCGGCTCGAAAATATGATAGATTCGTATCTTGACAGCATCGACCTGCGCTCTCTTGCGAGCGGGGAGATCGATGGCGGTCCTGAAGCGAAGAAGTGCTCTGGCCGCTGCAGATAGCACGAAAGAGTAGCGGCGGCTGAGCATTGGTATTATTAACGCAGTATTTCCCGCGATTGAAAACAGCGCATTTAATACGGCACAATCGGCATATGCTCGGCTTTGAAAGCATCGCACGAACAGCTGCAGAGGCGATTTTCGCGCTGTCAAGTAAAAATTTTTACAAAGCCTATTGACAAGGTATGTTTATGCGATTATAATAAAACATACCGAGACGGTATGTTTAAGATATCAATGGCAAAAGCATCACAGTTTATTCGGCGCGATAAGCGTCTGACGAATATTTTGTGCCGCTCGGTAAAGAATATAAATCTGACTTCCGCAGGCGCGCCGCAGAACGGCGATGTCGTGCGGCGGAGAGGAGAAGATACATGATGATATATGCAGATAACGCGGCGACCACAAGCACGAGCGAGGTCGCACTGAAGGCTATGATGCCGTATTTTTCCGAGATCTACGCAAACCCGTCGAGCCTGCATTCGGCAGGACAGAGGGCGGCTGAGGCGCTGCTCGATGCGCGCGAGCGTGTAGCTGCGTGTCTCGGCGCAACGGCGCGCGAGATATACTTTACCTCCGGCGGCAGCGAATCCGACAATCAAGCGCTTGTGTCGGCGGCAAGGATAGGTGCGCGCAAGGGTAAGAAGCACATTATTTCCACCGCCTTTGAGCATCACGCTGTGCTCCATACGCTCGAAAAGCTGAAAAAAGAGGGCTTCGAGGTCACATTGCTCCCGGTCGGTACGCTCGGAACGGTCACGGCGCAGCAGGTCGCAGATACTATCAGAGACGATACCTGTCTTGTCAGCGTCATGTATGCGAACAATGAGATAGGCTCGGTCATGCCTATTGCCGAGATAGGCAAGGTGTGCAGAGAGCGCGGAGTGCTTTTCCACACCGATGCCGTTCAGGCGGCGGGACACCTTCCCATCAATGTGGTCGAGCAGAATATCGACCTTGCATCGGTCTCGTCGCACAAGTTCCACGGGCCTAAGGGTGTAGGAATTCTGTACGCGCGCCGCGGCATTGCGCTTACCGGCATCATTGAGGGCGGTGCTCAGGAGCGCGGAAAGCGTGCCGGCACCGAGAATATGCCCGCTATCGTCGGAATGGCGGCAGCGCTTGAATATGCATGCGCACATATAGAGCAGGATTCGGCATACGTTACATCTCTGCGGGACAAGCTCATTGCGGGACTGTCTCGTATACCGCATTCGGCGCTGAACGGCGATCCCGTCAACCGTCTGCCGGGAAACGTCAGCTTCTGCTTCGAGGGAATAGAGGGCGAGAGCCTGCTGCTTCTGCTTGATGCGGCAGGAATATGCGCCTCCTCGGGCAGCGCCTGCACCTCCGGTTCGCTCGACCCGAGCCACGTTCTGCTCGCGATAGGCAGACCGCACGAGGTCGCGCACGGCTCGCTTCGCCTGACCATCGACGCGGGTAATACCGAGGAGGAGATCGACAGGATAATCGAGGCTGTGCCTGCGATCGTTGAGCGGCTCAGAGACATGTCTCCCGTTTGGTCTGATCTTGTAAGCGGCAAAAAGAACTTTATTCTGTGAGATAATGCATAAAACGAGTAAATAGATAAGGAGATAAATGATATGGCACTCTATACCGAAACTGTTATGGATCATTTCATGCACCCGCGCAATGTCGGAACGCTTGAGCATCCCGATGCAGAGGGTGAGGTTGGCAACGCAAAATGCGGTGATATTATGAAGATGCAGCTGCAGATCGAGAACGGCATTATTACCGATGTTCGTTTTGAGACATTCGGCTGCGGCAGCGCGATAGCATCGTCCTCCATCGCGACCGAGATGATAAAGGGAAAGACGGTCGAGGAGGCGCTCTCTATAACAAACAAGCAGGTGGTCGATGCGCTCGGCGGTCTGCCCGCACATAAGCTGCACTGTTCGGTGCTTGCAGAGGAGGCAATAAAGTCCGCTATCAAGGACTATTACGACAAGAACGGCATTGAATACGACAGGAAGCTGTTTCCCGACTGCGACAGCTGCGAGGCGTGTCGAATGGTCTGAGCGTGTGCGCTCGAGCCGTACGGCGGCTCTCCGTGTAAAATCATGCGGTCGATTCGCATATTGATATTTGATTATGAGATGTTAAAGTGCTCGTTCCGGGTATTTTTAACATCTCATTTTTTTACGGCATTAAGGCTCATACTTCACATCCCGGCGAAAAAACGCAGGCTTCTGCTCCTATTTGTCTGCAATGCCCCTATGTTTTTTTCGTTCCATGGAACCGCTGACAGGCAGGCGGCATATAGTATAGTTGAACGATTGCGGATGACGGTGATGCGGCAATCTACCGACCTGCCGGTGCTTGCCGATGCGAGTCGTACCGCGCTGTGTGCCTGCGGTGCTGCCGCAAAGCGGAAAGGAATGACATAAAATATGAGAGAAGTGCTCTTCGGGATAATAATCCCTTTTATCGGAACGTCGCTCGGCGCGGCATGTGTTTTTTTGCTCGCGCATGAGCCGGGAGAGCGGGTGCGCGAGGTGCTCTCGGGACTGTCGGCGGGGGTGATGACGGCGGCATCGGTCTGGAGTCTGCTGCTCCCGTCTATCGCCGATTCGGAGCGGCTCGGCGCGCTTGCGTTTCTGCCCGCCGCGGCCGGCTTTGTGCTCGGTGCGTTGTTTATCTGCGTCATTGGCAAGGTCGCACCGATGCTGTCGCGGCGCGGCAGCGCGGGGATGACCGCTTTTGCCGTAACGCTGCATAACATACCGGAGGGCATGGCGGTCGGCGTGGCGTATGCCGGATTTCTCATGCACGGTACCGAGCTTTCGCTTATGGGCGCATTCTCGCTCGCGCTCGGCATAGCGATACAGAACTTTCCGGAGGGGGCTATCGTCTCGATGCCGCTGCGCGAACGCGGGCGTGGTCGGGCATTCCTTGCCGGCGCTCTCTCGGGTATAGTTGAGCCTATTGCCGCAGCACTTCCGCTGCTTGCGCTCGCCTTTGTTGCTCCGCTAATGCCGTATCTGCTTAGCTTCGCCGCCGGCGCTATGATGTGCGTGGTCGTAGAAGAGCTCATACCCGATCTGCGCAGCGCGGTCGGAACGCTCTCATTTACGCTCGGCTTTGTGCTTATGATGGCGCTCGATGTCGCGCTCGGGTAATAATTGATCGGGGCTTCTGAACCGCACCGCTGATTAGACGAGGCAAAAAGGCACGGCAGACCGACCGATAGTGGTTGTCTGTTGTGCCTTTTAATTGCGAAAGGCTTCGGCAGAATTTTGCCGCCTATGCTGCTTTGATGCTTTTCAAGTATAGGGATAACATCAATAAGCGGCGAAACGGAATAAATTTTGCCTAACCATCCTGTATGACTATTCCGTGCAATTAAAGAACAGCCTCTGCGGTCGATTCCGCAGAGGCTGTGCAGCAATTATTTGTTGATGAAGATCAGGGAGATTATCATCTTTTTCTGTTCCTCGGAGGGCGCTTTCAGCTTGCCGTTTTCCTCAAGGTGCTTCAGTACATGAACGACGAGCCACGGGTCGCTGAAAAAGATATCCTGCATATCGTAGATGCGTGCCTTGCGCAGATGCTCCGGCGTTTTTGCGAGTATATCGTGTGTGAGTCTGTCGCGGAGTGCGGACAGCTCATCCCAGTGTTTCTCCTTTACGCCTGACGCGATGGCGATAAGCTCGTCATTTATTCCCGAATTTCCGAGAACGGTGCAGTGCGTCACGGTCTTTATATTGCCGTTTTCATGCTGTACCGAGATGTATCCGCGCTCTGCGAGCAATGTTAGATCGGTATCGGAGAGCCGTTCGCCGTCGCGCAGCCGCTTGATAAGCGAGAGTTCGTGTACGACGGTTTTGTGGTAGGTATCGTCAACCTGCCACTCCGACCACTCGCTGTCGCAGTGCCAGAACATCATATCCTCGTAATATGTCCGGCAGAAGCCGAAGAATTTTTCCATGCTGTCATTGTATTTCGGCTCGGCTATTCCCGGCACAAGGATATCGGCGGAGCAGATATTAAAACCGCCGTCCGGACGCATGGTCGCGACCTCCTCGAAGCTAACCGTATTATTTTGCAGCTGCTTTGCGCTGTTTACGACTAAGTAGGGAATGAGCGACCAAAGCATGAAGTTTGTGTCTCTCGCATCGCCGTAGATGCCGCCGCGAATGCGCGCATCCTGCAGCAGACCGCTCTCGGTCAGCCCGTCGAACAGCTCGTCCGCGATAAGCTCGGCTGCGCGGCTGTATACCTCGTCTTGCAGCTTTATTGTATGCTCGTCCGGTACATTGATTATAAAGCTCGAGATATACTTCTCGCCCTTTTTCTGCAAGAATCCGTATTTTTCGAGATAGGTCACCTCGCTCTCGACGTAGACCGGAGATACTCCGAGCTCATCGGCTATCTCGTTCACCGACTTGTAGCGGTCTCGGATCAGATAGGCGATATTCTGAGTAAGTGCGCTGCGGAAGAAATTCCTGTTGTGCCCCTTTGTGCCTATCGTGCCGTCATTATGACACCCTTTGAATTTGATAGGATCAAATTTCAGCTTTCCGTATTCTCTTGTCATGGATACACCCCTTTTCAGTTCCTTTTTCGCTTCAAACAAATGCCACTTGACAGTACCGACTGCGATGCCGAGCTCCTTTGCTATATCCGCCTGCTTGCGATTCTCAAAATAATAGGCGATTACGATGCGCCGCTGTATCCCGGAAAGATATGCTATCTCCGAATACAGTCGGGAAACGGTCGACTCGGAGTCGTCCGACTCTGCTGAGCTGCTCGGGTCGGCGATTCGTTCTGCCGACTCGTCTATCGGTGCAGTGATGATGGTTTTTGCATTGCTGCGATAATAGCTGCTTAGCGTGTTGTGCGCAACCGTCCAGATGTATTTGTCGACATCTGATATATCGTTCCTTATGAGAAGCATCCGAAATGCCTTGGCTGCGATCTCCTGCGACAGATCCTCTGCATCTTGAATATTGCGGCAGCGTTTCAGTGCAAAACCGAATATGGGCTTTAGATATTCGGCTATGATTTTTTCGGTAACTGTTTTGTTCATTTGTTTTTTGGCTCTTTTCCTCTCGAAAGCTTTCACCTATATAGACGCAGAAATTCTGAAAGGTTTGGAGTGTATGAAAAAAATCTTGCTATGGGGTATATTACTATTGCTATTTGCCCTCAGCCTGCGGATACAGACGGTTATACGGATGTTTGGTCGGCAGATGCAGTAGAGGTTGTCACAAAAGGGGAGTGCAAAAACAGACCGGAAAAGTGAAAAATAATCAAGGTTCTGTTAAAAACTCGTTTTTAACAGAACCTGCGAGGCAAACGAATATTACGAAATAGAACTTTGCAGTGCAGATTGAACGGAGATATTCATTTGCATGCGCTGCTGCTTCGGAGGTGAGCTTAACGGCTCAGCCTATGTTTGCGCGGTCCGCAGTTCTACGGCTCATCCACCGGCAGCTTTGCTGCCGGTGCTTTGCGGTTAGCTCACTGCTGAGGACTTCGGAAAGGCACTTTTTTATTGTCAGTGATTTCAGAACGACGAAACGATAATAAATATCAAATTGCTGAACCAATACGCTGTCTATGTTCTGCCGCTTGCCGACCACGATTTTGTCGATCGAGTCGCTGACGCTCTGCGGAGTGAGCTTGCGGATGTCCCTGTACTTACGGATGCTCTTAATAAACATTTCTGTGTTGATCTGCCGCGTATCCACGGCAGAGAAATGATTTTCGATTTCCTCAATCTCGCTTTGCAGTTTTTTTTGACTTGGCATCGTATTTGGCAAGGCAGCGGTGTTCGGTAATGCGACCGAGTGCTTTGTCCTCATAGATGTTGGAGATAATAATGTCGATCTCCGCAAGCCGCGCTTTGGCTTTTTCCACCTGCTTCATCAGCGTTTTGCGGTCGGAGGTCTGTTCGTCCACCGCCATTGGTCATAGCTCCTGCAACAGCTTTCCGTCGGCAGCGGCTCTACCGTATCGCCAAGCATTATACCGCACCCCCTTTTCAAGCCAAACGCCATACCGCGGTCGGTGTCGTAAGTCCGGCACTTTTCAAAATTAAAAAAGCGGCTACCGTTTCCGATAGCCGCCGTGTGAGTTATACTACTTTGTTATCTGTTGTGCTTTTTCTTTCTGCTGACAACCGTTGTGCCGATGGCAGCGCCGCCGCTGACAAGCAGCAGGGCAAACCATAGCGCAAGGTTGCCTGTGTCGCCGGTCTGCGGGGATTTGGAATCGTCTTTCAGCTTCGCCGTTATAGTGTCTGCTTTTTTGATTTCCTTGGTCGCATCTGCATCAGCGTAATATTTGTCGCAGCCGCTGCAATACCAATACTCGATATTGCCCTCGGTGCTCTTGGTCGCCGCCTTTGCGTCGATATGCCTGAGGTTGGCGTGATTATCCTTGTCAAGCTCGCCGTAGACCTTTCCACACGCTTCGCATACCGCCTTGCTCTTGCAGGTCGCCTTTCCACCGACATGATTGGTGATCACCTTGCCGCAGAGGTCACAGACGTGATCCTTATCCGCGTCCTCATGGTTGGAGATCGGCTTTCCGCAGTAGTCGCAGAGGTGGTTTTTGTCTGCGTCTGCGTGATTGGAAATTGCTTTGCCGCAGAGGTCACAGACGTGATTATTATCCGCGTCCTCATGGTTGGAGATGATCTTCTCGCAATAGTCGCAGATGTGGTCTTTATCTGCGTCCTCATGGTTGGAGATGATCTTCTCGCAGAAATCACAGATGTGTTTTTTGTCTGCGTCTGCGTGATTGGAGATGATTCTCTCGCAATAGTCGCATATGTGGTCTTTATCCGCGTCCTCATGGTTGGAAATTGCTTTGCCGCAGAGGTCACAGACGTGATTATTATCCGCATCCTCATGGTTGGAGATGATCTTCTCGCAGAAATCACAGATGTGGTTTTTGTCTGCGTCCTCGTGGTTGGAGATTACCTTATCGCAGTAGTCGCAGACATGATCTTTATCTGAGTCCTCATGGTTGGAGAGGGTCTTTCCGCAGTAGTCGCAAACATGATCCTTGTTTGCATCTTCGTGATTGGAAACCACTTTGCTGCAAATATCGCAGATATGATTTTTATCCGTGTCGTCGTGCAGGCACACATATCCGCACTCGCTGCACTTACCGTCCGACCACTCGTGATCTTCGCTCGCCACGATAACGGCGCCGCAGCAGCTCCATTTTTGCTCGTGAACGTAAGCGGTCCTTATTGTCCACTGCTGCGTGCCGCCCTCATGGTTGGCGGGATCCTTTTCTCCGTAGTACTGATGACAATACTTGCATATCGCCTCGGCGGTGCAGGTAGCCGTACCGCCGGTGTGCGCACCGTATCCTTCCTTTGCCGAATCGTTATCCTTCACATCACAATCGGCGTTGAGGCACTCATGCCAGTGATGCGCCGCATCGTACTGCCATGCCTGATCCCATTTGTGACCGTTTGCTTGAATCGGCTCGATTTTTATCACGCCGCATTCGTTACAGGTATATGTTCTTTCGCCCTCCGTCAGGCAGGAAGACGGCACGGTCACATTGCCGCTGTCCCAATCATGAGGGCTCTCATCATTCTTTGCATCACAGCGGGCGCATTTTTTCCAATGGGTGTAATTATCATGATGCCATACGGATGCGGAGAAATCGTGACCCAAAGCCGCGATCGTGCCGCCGCAGACCGAGCAGGCTACGGGCTCCGTGCAGGAGAGCTGCGCGGTGTTTCCTGAGTGGTCGCACACCGTCCATATCGCCGTCGCCTTGGCATTCTCAAGCATCGGCTTCGTATAATCAAACCCTGTCCAGCTGCTGAAAATATATCCCGTCTTGACGGGCTTTTCGGTCGGGGGCGTCGCCTTCTGTCCGCGCAAAACTCTCTGCGCTGCTATCGCGCTGCCGCCGTCGGTGTCGAAGGTCAGATAACGGCAGGCGCTGTCATGGATAACCGCTCCGCCGTATGTCACCCTTCCGTAATAAATGCCGCCGATCACATTGCCTCTTTTCAGATTGACCCTGCCGTTAAAGGTTCCGCCTTTTATGGTTCCGCCGTCATTGATCACAGCGCCGTCAAATATGCCGCCGAAAATGAAGCCTTTATTCGTCACCTCGGCGCCGATACCGACTCTGTCCGCCGCGGTAAAACTGCCGGTTTCTCCGATGATAAGCTCCCGGACAAATTTGCCGCCGTACACAAGCAGCTCACCGGACGACATCTTGATATCCCCGATGGCTCCCCGTGTGTCGCAGTCGGTTACGGTCAGCGTGCCGGAGTTTGCATAAAGTTTCGGTTTGCTCGTTCCGCCCACGCCGCGGATGGCGTATCCGTTCAGGCAGATCTGCACCCCGTCGGGCATAAAATAATCGGAGTTGGATTTCAGAAGCACATTGCCCGTCAGATAGTAGTTTCCTGCCGCGGTCGGGAGAGAATCCGTCTTTGTCCAAGGTGTCCACATGAGCGGATAATGCACCGTATGTCCCTCCGATGCAATTTTTCCGCCGCAAACGCAGTGAGAGTGGATCTGACTTTCGATCACGACCTTGCGTGAATCGGTGCTGAGTGTGCTGAGATCGTCGCCGGGCTTATATGTGGCGACATTGCCGTTCTTGTCGGTGGCGGTGATCTTCGTAAAGCCGCTTATGGTTCCGAAGGTGGGACCGCGCATCACGATATCCTTGGACTCAAGCTCCACCAGACTGTTTTCGAAAGTCGGTTTTGCATGCTTGTAGCCGGAGAATGCGTATTGATTACTTTTTGCCTTGAATATGCTGTTTTTAACGGAAAAAGTCGTGTCTCCGCCGTCTAAGCATATGGTTCTTCCCGCTTGCAAAACATCCGACTCTGCATAAACCATGCTGTCTGTGCAGGTGATTCCGCCTTGACCCTGCAAAGCTGCGTAATAGTAGGCATGTTGAGCATCTAAAGACGAATAGATTCCCGCATGAACATACGAGTTTTCGATTGAGATCCTACCGGTGGCAAACACACTCGCGCCCTGCTTCGCTTTCTGCACATTTCCTTGGCGGTCTTTGCCGACGATAATATCCAGCGTCGCGTTTTTTACCTTTAAGTCGGACACACGGATCGCAACGCTGTCACCGGCATTTTGCATGCCTCCGATCACCGTGATATCTACCGAGCAGTTACGGATTTCACATTTTCCCATTGAAATGGCATAAGCGTACTTATACCCGCCCGTCGTTCCGGGAAGCGTGACCGTCAGGCTGTCCTCACGGCTGTTTCCCTTGATGAGAAAGGAACTGCTTGAGGCGGAGATCGCATAAATGTTCGTCTTCTTATCGCTTTCGTCCGCCCATTTGATCTCGTTTTTTCCTTTAAGGATCAGCGTGTCAATGCCGCTGCGGATTTCTATGGCTATGTTTTCGGTCGTCACGCTGATTGTGGCGTTTTCAAGCGTCAGCGTTTCCTCGCGCGCGAGCAGGAGCGTGCCGAGCAGCCCCGTGCCGCTGCCGAGGTCGCACACGCGCTCGCCGCGCTTCGGCGCGGCGAACCAGCCGAGCGCAAAGCTGTCGGTCGTCGGTGCGAAGAGCTCCGTATCAAAATAAAAGCAGGGGCCGCCCTGCCGGAGAAAGTCCTTGCGTTCCATGAAGCCTCCGTTCCCTGACAAAAATAAGGACGCGCCAAAGCAGCGCGTCCTTATTTTTTAAGTAGATCTTACTCCTGAGAGATCGCACCATTGGGGCAGGTATCCGCGCAGGAACCGCAGTCCAGGCAAGCGCCGGCATCGATGACGTAACGATCATCACCCTGAGAAATAGCACCCACGGGGCAAGCATCTGCACAAGCGCCGCAGCTGACGCAGGCAGAACTGATCTTATAAGCCATAAGAGCACCTCCATTAAGATTTGTACCCCCATTGTAACACAAGAAATTCAAAAAGCAAGTATAATCTATAGGGAAAAGTTTCATTTTGGCAAAAGAAAACAAATAAACACACCTGTTCACAGATTGTTTTCAAAAAAGTCAAGGAAAGTCAAAGATTACCTATTGACTTTGTGGGTTTCAGTGCTATACTACAATCAAGGTCAAAGAAAGTCAAAGTCAAGATGGGAGGAAGCAAACATGGGTATTTCGGATTTGATCGCGGGATTCATTCAGGACGCATTGGATGAGGCCAACGGCGTGCTGGAGCTGCAGCGCAGTGACCTGGCGCAGCGGTTCGGGTGCGTCCCCAGCCA
>URAP01000023.1 GCA_900545935.1 uncultured Eubacteriales bacterium | reverse complement strand
CTTTGCCCCGCCGCACGCGGGACATGTTCATGCCGCACGCGCTTTTTCACGTGCGATTCAGCCTGATATCTTCTACATAATGCCCGCGTTCATTCCGCCGCATAAGCTCATAGATCCGTCCGATTCGCCGTTTGACCGACTCGAGATGGCGCGGCGCGCTTTCGGCGGCATTCCGCAGGCGATAGTCTCGGATTACGAGATAAGAGAGGGCGGCAGGAGCTATACTGTTAATACATTGCGTCACCTATGGAGCGAGGGCGATATATATATGCTTGTCGGCACGGATATGTTTCTGTCGCTGCCCGCATGGCGCGAGCCGGAGGAAGTATTCCGTCTTGCACACATCGTGCTCATGCGCCGAGAGAGCGACCCGAACGAGACCTCACTTATAAAGCAGGCTCACGAGCGCTATGTGCGCGAATTTTCCGCGCGTATAACTCAGATAGACGAGCGCGCGCTCGAGTTGTCATCTACCGAGCTGCGGGAGCGGCTTGCGGGCGGCAGACCGATAGACGGGCTTGTGCCTTCGGACGTTGAGGATTATATCCGTGAGCACGGTCTGTACGGCTACGGCGCGAATGCCGCCTCCGAAAAATAAGCGTGCGCGGAGACTGAGACCGACCGAGACCGATTTTCGGAGAATGCATGTACTTGCCGGATGCAAAGGCGCTTGAATGCCGGATTTGAATGCCCGAAGAATTGCATGATACGGCTTGACACAGAAAAAACGCGGCATATGACCCGATGTCTTGAATTTTACGATATTTGATTTGATGTTTTGCGATTTGCGGCATCGAAAAAGGATAAACCGAGAAAATACGGGAATAACTAACAGAGCAATGAACGAAAAAAATACAGATTATACTCCCGAGTTGCTTGACAGTCTCAGACAGAGGATCGAGGGCTCGGGACTGATGGACGGCAGACGGCTGAAGCACACGCTCGGTGTGAGCAGTGAGTGCGGAGAGCTTGCGCGGATGTTCGGCTTCTCGGAGGTCGATGCGCTGCGGCTGTCGGCAGCGGGGCTGCTGCACGATATAACGAAGCAGTGCAGCCCGGGTGAGCAGCTTGCACTTTGCCGCAGATACGGAATAAGCTATCCCGCAGGCGCGGAGCATTCGCCTAAGGTCTTTCACGGTTGGACGGCGGCTGCGCTCGCACGCGACGAGTTTACCGAATACTGTGATGCGGAGATGGCGCAGGCTATCTATGAGCATACGACCGGCGGCGAGAATATGAGTCTGTTTTCGATGCTGCTTTATCTTGCCGACTATATCGAGCCGGGCAGGACCTTTCCCGACTGTGTGCGGCTGCGAGAGTATTTCTGTTCAGGCGCGCAGGGACTGAAGGGAGATGCGCTTTATAAGCATCTGCTGCGTACGCTTCTGCTGTCGTTTGATATGACTATACGCGGTTTGCTCGACGACGGCGAGGAGCTGTTTCCGATGACAGCGGTTGCACGCAATTCGGTGCTGCGCCGCATTGCCGGAACAGAATAGAATATGAAAATATCGGTGACCCGTGCGGGCAGAGCATGCGCGTCGGTGCACCTTTCGATATGATAAACGATTTCAGATAAGACTGCATAAGACCGTAAGATCTGAGAAGATAAGAATTTGATAATTTCGGACAAGGTAAATACGATTCTTGACAGAGAACTGAGGAACAGGGGACTTAAATGGATAATAACAAGAGAAACGAAAATCGCGACAATATCTCCCGTGAAAACAGCGAGCGGCGAATGAGCGGCACTACCACCGGGCAGAACGGCAGACCCGTCCGTGATGTGTCGCATTTGAGCGGAGCACGGCATTCGGGCAATATGCAGAATTCCGGCGGCACATCACATTCCGGCGGGACACAGCACCAAAGCGGTTTGACCGGTCGTCCGTCGCAGCAGTCGCCGTCTCAGGGCAGAGCCCAGGATCCCGCTTTGCCGGGCGGCGCACCGCGCGTGAATGCACCTGTGGGACAGAGCCGCGACGTACAGTCCGGCAGACCTGCTCAGAGCGGCGCACCGAGAGCTGCTCAGAGCGGCAGACCGAATCCGTCCGGCAACGGACGCACCGCTCGCAGCACCGACCGCTCCGGCAGACCGCAGCAGGGACGTCCCGGCGGAAAGAGGCCGATGGATAATGCGGCACGCCGTCGCCGCCGCAGAAATACCGTTCTTATCAGTATCGCTGCGTTTGTTGCGGTGCTTGCGGTAGTTGTTCTTGTACTGTGGAAGGTCGTAAACGATTATACACCGGATCAGGATCCCGGTCCCATAACCGATATCGTTACAGAGCCGGTCAGCGAGACGGTCGATGACGACGGCACGCCTCCGGTACCCGCGGCAAGCAGCATAGAGCGCAAATCGGGCTATTATACCATGCTTGTCGTAGGTCATGACCAGGTTGCGGTAAATACCGACGTTATTATGCTCGCCTCCTACGACGTAACGAATGAGAAGATATCGGTTATACAGATACCTCGCGACACCTACTTTGAGCTCGGCGGCAGCGCACACAAGATAAACAGTCTGTTTGCTATAGAGCGTGACACTACCATCAAGGATTCAAACGCACGCATACGCAGCGGCATGGAGGGCATGACCGATGTGCTCGAGCGAGGACTCGGTATTCCGATCGACTTCTGGGCTATGGTCGACCTCGACCAGTTCGGCGATCTTGTCGATGCGATCGGCGGTGTTCCGATAGACCTGCCCTGTGACATGGATTACGAGGATTCCGAGCAGGATCTGTATATCCATCTCAAAAAGGGACAGCAGGTGCTCGACGGCGATTCTGCCGAGAAGTATATCCGCTTCCGCAAGGGAAATAACGGCTATGCTCAGGGTGATATCGGACGAGTTGACGCTATGAAGGTGTTCATGAGTGCACTGTGCCGTCAGATAAAGAACAATCTCTCTATCTCGACGGTGCCGAAGCTTGCGGAGACCGCGATAAACATGGTCAATACCGATATGAAGGTGCTTGACTGCGTCTATTTCGGCAAGAACTTTATGAAGAACGTTGACATGTCGAATGTCAACTTTGTGACCCTGCCGGGCGAGGCGGTCAATGCCGGAACTTCTTATTATGTAATGAACAAGGCGGGCATGCTCAAACTGATGAATGAGTATTTCAATCCTTATAAGATCGAGATAACCGACGCGCTGTTCGATCCTACCGGAATGTTCGGCAAAAACGCCGATGAGAGCATATCTTCCGTATACAAGGCGCCCGTGTCCGAAAAGCTCGAGAGCAGCATTCACAATGCAAGCGATATCAACGACAACGGACTTGAGATCGCACGTACCGGCAGCAGAAGCAACTGATACGGCGATACGGCAAATCGGACAGAATATATCAATTTAAAGACCTGACGGAGGCTCTGACGGCAGAGTGGCTCCGATGCGGCACATGCACGGTGCAGAGGCGCATATATGTTCGGCGGTACAGCCGAAGCATGCGCCGCCGTGCGGTATCGCGATACATATGAAAGGAAGCGCCCGACAGCGCAAAACGAACATGGAAAAGGATAATATGAATGACGAGCTGCTCGGCGGTCTCCCTGAGAGCGATGCCGACGGCGCGGAGTATGAAGAGGTATATATCGAGGAGGAGCTTGAGAACGGCGAGCCAGCCGACGATGAGTTGACCGACGATGAGGACTATACCGAGATAAGCTACGAGACGCTTGTCATGACCGACCGAGACAGTCACCGCGCGATAATTCCCGACGAGCTTAGCCGGCCGGAGGATCTGCTGCGCGCGGTAGTTCGCGTACTCGACTCCAAGAAGGCACGCGGGCTCAAGGTGCTGCGCGTTGCGGATAAGACGATCATTGCCGACTACTTTGTAATGTGCACGGGTACGTCAAATACTCAGCTGCGCGCACTCTCGGGCGAGCTCGAGGAGAGGCTGTCGGAGGTAGGCGTATACCCCGGTCACATCGAGGGCTATAACGAGGCGAGTTGGATAATCATGGACTATGCCTCGGTCATCGTCCACATCTTCGACCGCGAAACGCGGAATTTCTACAATCTCGAAAAGCTCTGGGGCGATGCCGAGGAGATAGACATCGACTCACTTCTCGTCGACTGAGCATCGGCGTATCAATACATAAAGAGGGACGGCTGTATGAAATACGATTTTACGACATCGGACAAAAAGTGGCAGGACAAATGGGAGGAGGCAGGCATCTTTCATGCCTCCGACGACAGGTCAAAGCCTAAGTTTTACGGGCTTGTCGAGTTTCCGTACCCGTCGGGTGCGGGAATGCACGTCGGACATATCAAGGCATATTCGGGACTTGAGGTGGTCAGCCGCAAGCGCCGTATGCAGGGCTATAATGTTCTGTTTCCTATCGGCTTTGATGCATTCGGCCTGCCTACCGAGAACTATGCGATAAAGAACAATATGCACCCGCGCGCGGTGACCGATAAAAATATTCATCATTTTATTGAGCAGCTCAAGCGCGTAGGCTTCTCGTTCGACTGGACGAGAACGGTGGATACCACCGACGAGAGTTATTATAAGTGGACGCAGTGGATTTTCCGCAAGATGTTCGATGCGGGACTTGTTTTCCGCGATAAAACCCTTGTTAATTATTGCCCGTCCTGCAAGTGCGTCCTCTCGAATGAGGATTCTCAGGGCGGCAAGTGCGATATATGCCACAGCGAGGTCGTTCAGCGCTCCAAGGATGTGTGGTATCTGCGCATAACCGCATATGCCGATAAGCTGCTCGACGGTCTCAGGCACGTCGATTACCCCGCAAATATCCGTATGCAGCAGGAGAACTGGATAGGACGCTCGACCGGAGCGTTTGTCAATTTCACACTTGCCGGACTTGATGAGAGTCTGCGCATCTATACCACCCGTCCGGATACGCTGTTCGGCGTTACCTTTATGGTAATTGCGCCCGAGCATCCGGTCATCGACCGTCATGCCGACCGCATTGCCAATATGGACGAGGTCGGCGCATACCGCGAGGAATGTGCGAAAAAGACCGAATTTGAGCGTACGCAGCTCGTCAAGGACAAGACGGGCGTTCGTCTCGACGGTATCAGCGCGATAAATCCCATCACCGGAGCCGAGATACCGGTCTATATCTCCGACTATGTTATGATGGGCTACGGAACGGGCGCCATCATGGCTGTTCCCGCACACGATGAGCGCGACTACGACTTTGCCCGTAAATTCGGTATTGATATTATCCCGGTTATCGAGGGAGGCAATATCGAGGATGGAGCATACACCGGAGACGGACGTATGATTAACTCCGATTTCCTCAACGGCTATACGAACAAAAAGGACTCTATCGAGCGTATGCTCGACTACCTCGAGGAGAAGGGAATAGGCGAGCGCGGTGTTCAGTACAAGATGAAGGACTGGGCGTTCAACCGTCAGCGCTATTGGGGCGAGCCTATCCCGATCGTGCACTGCCCGAAGTGCGGCATGGTCGGCGTTCCCTATGATGAGCTTCCTCTCCGTCTGCCCGATGTTGAGAATTTCGAGCCGGGCGAGGGCGGCGAGTCTCCGCTCGCAAAGATAGATTCGTTCGTCAACTGCACCTGTCCGAAGTGCGGAGGACAGGCAAAGCGCGAGACCGATACCATGCCTCAGTGGGCGGGCTCGTCGTGGTACTTTATCCGCTATGTCGACCCGCACAACGATAATGCGCTCGCCGATCCGGAGGCTATGAAATACTGGCTTCCCGTAGACTGGTACAACGGCGGAATGGAGCATGTAACCCGACACCTTATTTATTCGCGCTTTTGGTACCGTTTTCTCTACGATATCGGTGTTGTTCCCACGCCGGAGCCCTATGCTAAGCGCTCGGCGCAGGGCATGATACTCGGAGCGAACGGAGTTAAGATGTCAAAGTCACTCGGCAACGTCGTTGACCCTAACGATGTCGTCGACAAGTTCGGCGCGGATACGCTCCGTACCTATGTACTCTTTATGGGTGATTACGGCTCTGCCGCACCGTGGAACGATAATTCCGTCCGCGGCTGCAAGCGCTTTCTCGACCGTGTCGCTTCCTTGACCGATATCGCGTCGGGCAGAGGCGAGACTCCCGAGCTTTCGAGCGCATTCCATAAGACCGTCAAAAAGGTTACTGAGGATATCGAGGCTATGAAGTTCAATACCGCCATAGCCGCAATGATGACCCTGCTCAACGATATCTGCGACCACGGCTCGCTCACGCTTGACGAGCTGTCGGTATTCATCCGTATTCTCAGCCCGTTTGCACCGCACGTGTGTGAGGAGCTGTGGGCTGCTATAGGCGGGGAGGGCTTTGCCTCTGTTGCACCGTGGCCGGAATACGACGAGTCCAAGACTGTTGACGATACCGTAGAGATCGCCGTTCAGGTATGCGGAAAGCTGCGCGGAACGGTCACCATTCCTGTCTCCGCAACGAGCGAGGAGGCTATCGCAGCCGCAAAGGCTGATGCTCGTGTGGCTGCTAATCTTGAGGGCAAGACGGTAATCAAGGAGATCTACGTTCCCGGCAAGCTCGTAAATATCGTAGCAAAGTAAAGAAAGATATCAGAATAATAAAGCAGGCATCTCGTGCAGTACCCGACTGCATGAGATGTCTGCTTTTATACCGATATGCGCATACGGCGCTGTCGGCGCTATGTCTTAATTTCTATCGCAGTTCAGATGCGGTCTGCATCGTGTACGGCGTTTTCCTTTTCCTTTTTCAAATAGCGATGTGCCGGACGGAAGCAGAGCAGGGCAATGCCGATGAGCAGCGCCGTCGACGACAGACTTATCGGGTAGACCGTCATAATGGTAGTGAAGGTCGGATTCTGCGGAAATACAAAGTTTATCCAGAATATGCGTATACCGCATACGCCGATGGTCGTGAGAATGGCGGGTATGAGCGAGATTCCGAAGCCGCGCATATAGCCGGAGAGCACCTCGTACAGCATACTGAATACATATGCGGAGAAGAGATAGATCAGGCGGGTGTAGCCTATCTCGATGACCTCGGGATCGCTGTTGAAGATAGACAGCAGGAAGCGCCCCGACAGCAGGACTATTCCGATGGCAATCGCTGAGGCGATAAAGTCCTCGAGAATGCTCAGCAGCAGCGTTTTGCGGCAGCGGTCGATCTGACGCGCGCCGTAGTTCTGACCGACGAAGGTCGTGCACGCCTGACTGAAGGAGTTGAGTACATAGTAGGCGAGCAGCTCAATATTGAGCGCCGCACTCGATGCTGCCATGACCACCTTGCCGAGGCTGTTGATAGCCGACTGAATTACGATATTCGAGAGCGAGAACACAGCGCTCTGGATGCCTGCCGGCAACCCTATCTTCAGTATCAGCTTCATGCTCTGGCCGTCGATCCTCAGGCTGCGCGGTTCGAGCTTTATATATTTGTCGGTGCGTATCAGGCGGATAAAGAGTATCAGCGAGCTCAGCGCATTCGATATGACCGTTGCTATCGCAACGCCGTTTACCGTCATTCCGAGAACGGCGACGAAGAACAAGTTCAGTATAACATTGAGTACACCCGAGCAGGCAAGCGCTATCAGCGGGACCTTTGTATCACCGATGCTGCGGAATATCGCCGCCTCGAAGTTATACAGCAGTATGACCGGCATCCCGAGCAGATAGATGCGCAGATAGAGCAGCGCGAGCGGATAAACATCGTCCGGGACATTCAGTGAATGCAGCAATGTACCCGCGATCAGCTCGCCTATTACCGCGATAGCTGCTCCGCCGAGCAGTGCAACGAGAATAGAGGTATGTACCGCGCGGTGTACCGCATCCTTGTCGTCGCGTCCTATTGCGTTTGCAATAACGACGTTTGCGCCGAGTGCTATGCCGACGAACAAATTTACGATAAGTCCGATGATGGCGGTATTTGCTCCCACCGCCGCTACAGCTGCGGTCTTTTCTGCAGCGTCGCCGGCAAAGTTGCCGACTACCGCGACATCAGATGCGTTGAACAGCTGCTCGAGTATCGCCGTTGCCGCTACCGGCAGAGCGAACCGCGGCAGCTTGTTCCATATCGAGCCGTGCAGCATGTCGAGCTGGTGTGACTTCGCTTTTGCTTTCATAAAATATCCTTTGTCCTGCATAAGAAAATACTTCTATATGCAGATTATAACATTGTTTTCCGAAAATATAAATACCCGACGAAAAAATATTTTGCATAAATTTTCGCGTAGTCTCCGACCGGAGTTTATGCGATAGGTCGTGCGGAGCAGCCGCTCAGGCGGTCTGATATCTCAACGCGGCTCCGTATGCCATGTCTGCGCCCGGGTAAAAAGCAAAAATCCCATCGGAAACAATCTTCCGATGGGACCGGGCGCCACCCTAACGTGGTGACCCGTAGGGGAATCGAACCCCTGTTACCGCCGTGAAAGGGCGGTGTCTTAGCCGCTTGACCAACGGGCCTGGTAGCGGAAGTCGGATTTGAACCAACGACCTGCCGGGTATGAACCGGATGCTCTAGCCAGCTGAGCTATTCCGCCATATTGCCCTCGACGCTCGACGAAGGATATTATATCATATCCGAGCGCGCTTGTCAATATCTTTTTTTCATAAAATGTTAAAACAAGTTTTCTTTCGGCGGAGGTTGTAATTTACGGCATGTTGCTGTATAATATAAGATGTAAAATTATAGGCACTTACAGCCGATCATCGGCTTTTGAATTTATGCCGTAAATGCGGCGATCATACGGAGGTGCAGCATGCAGCCAAAACTCAAAACCTCGCGCGGCGGTATACGTCTGCCTATGAGCATAGGCGGTGTAGACAGGCTGCACACGGCGCCGTTGCCCGAGACCGCCGCGCTGTATCTCGACTGCCCCGCCGGAAGGATAGCGGAGCCGGCGGTACACGAGGGCGATACTGTATGCAGATATTCGCTGCTTGCCTCGCCGATAGGTGAGATAGGTACTCCGGTGTACAGCTCGATATCCGGACGTGTCGCTCGCATCGGAGAGGATGATGGCGGCCGACCTGTCATTATTATTTCCTCGGACGGTACGGGAAAAGCCGAGGCGCATTTCCATGTCCCGCGTCCGCTCGGAGAGCTGACCGCGGAGGAGATAGTCGCGCTTGCGCGCGGCGCGGGTATAATCTGCCGCTCGGGACTTCCGATGTGGAAGAATATCGAGCTGTCGGTCGGCGCGGCGCATACTCTCATCATCAGCGCGCTTACCTCCGACCCGCTTGATCGCTCGCTGCTCACTCTCGCAGCATGCAAGCCTGAGGCGCTGCTCTGCGGCATCAAGATAATTCAGCGTGCGCTCGGCATTCGCCGCGCCGCAGTTGTTATTCCGGAGCGCGGTGCTTCGGCTCTTTCGCGTTTGCGTACCGCTGCCGCCGAGGACGGCTCTGCGGAGCTGTTCCGATTTATCACCGCGACCGAGATATACCCGATGCACGAGGATGCGCAGCTGATATACGCGCTTGCGGGACCGGCAATGCCTGACGGAGCGCATCCGTCGGATATCGGATATGCGGTATTTGATTCCGCTTCCTGCGCAGCGCTGTTTGAGATGTACGCGACCGGAGAGCCGTGCGTCGACACTGCGGTGACTGTGACCGGAGACTGTGTTCGCTGTTCCGCCACTGCTCTTGCTGCGATAGGAACACCGATAGCCTCGCTCGAGTCGATCGCGGGCGGACTGAGGAAGCGAGCGTTGCGCACCGTTCGCGGCGGTCGTATGATCGGCAGCATCGCCTCGCAGGAGGATTCCCTCGAGCAGTGCACCGGGCTCGTTCAGTTTTCGGGCAGACTTGAAACGCGCGCGGAGACCGACTGCATCCGCTGCGGCAGATGTGTTTCGGTATGCCCGCATAATCTTGCGCCGCTGTATCTTTCGATGTACGGCAGGCGAGACGGTTTTAATAAATGCAGAAAGTATCATATAGAGTCGTGCAGCGGCTGCGGCTGCTGCGATTATGTTTGTCCCTCCGGCATTCCGCTGACCGAAAATATTATCTCAGCCCGCGACCGCATGAATTCAGCCGTAGGCAACGGTGCATCGACACATATGCCGCGCGCCGAGAATGCTGCGGAGGTGCGTTCGTCCGACAAAGTCGGAGCGAACAAGCAAGGTGAGACAAATAAGAAAAGAAAGGGGAAACGGGCCGGAAGATGAGCGAAGAAAAGAGATCACGCTCGGTCAATGAGTTTGAGAATCTGCTCGGCGATCTTTTTGAAGCCGAGGAGCGAAAAGAGGAAGCGGATGCGGAGCTTTTCGACGCATCGGGCTTTGAGGAGCTTGTAGCCTCAGGTCTGACCGATAAGTCCGATGCCGTCCGGCATCCCCGCACAGAGCAGCCGAGCGCTGCACAGCGGACCTCTGCGGAGCTCGGTAGACCGCAGCAAGCGGAGCACCGCACAGTACCGACAGCGAGTAACGGAAACGACCGTGCCCGCGCCGCATCTGAGCATCTCAGCGTGCAGTCCGCAGCCTCAAAACCGAAGACTGAGACGCTTCGGGTTAAGCAGGGATCTTCAAATGTTGTGGCTGCAAAGCCCGAACCTATAGTAGCCCCTACAAGGTCGGAGCCTGCCGATACCGCATCGAGAAAGCCTACGGCAAGCGGCATTTCGGCAAGGAGTATGCCTGCCGAGCGTCGCGCTTCAAACGATGTTCCCGTAAGGAACGTACCCGCAGAGTATCGCGATTTAAATAATATCGGCGCAAGGGATGTATCAGCCGAGCGCCGCACTTTAAACGATCCCCTCGTTAGGAGCGCTCACATCGAACCCTGCTCTTTAAACAGCGCTCCCTCAGATAGTATTTCTGCCGAAAATCGTAATTCGGTCAAAGCCGATGCCGGAAAGGCAAAGAATATTCCCGTGATAAAGCCGCATCGAACCTGCGAAGCAAATTCGCGCGGCACATCCGGCAGCCGCTCGGAGCGTTCCGCCGCTCCCGCAGTCCCCGCGCATTCCTCCGCCGTAAGGGCTGCCGTACCAATGGCATACGGCGCGGCGGACAGAGAGGCGCGGCGGGCAAAGCGCGAGCGTATTGCTCTGCCGCGTCCGGTTCGCGGGCACGGTGCGCCGTTCATCACATCCGGCAGACCCGTTACCGCCATATATGCCGATATGCTTGTGGCGACACTGCCCGCGATAATATGGGCGGTGTTCCTTTTCGGTGTGCGCTGCCTTGCCGTGATCATCTGCTCGGTAGGCGCCGCCGTGCTTACCGAGCTTGTGCTTGAGCAGCTGCTGCGGCACCGCGTGACAGTATCCGATCTCTCCGCCGTATGGAGCGGCGTAACGGTGGGCATGCTCATGCCGCCCTCGGTCTCGTTTTGGGTGCCGATGCTTGCCTCCGCTGTCGGTATAGGCGTGTTTAAATGCGCACTCGGCGGCAGAGGACGCACTGTGATAAGTCCCGCGCTCGGCGGCTTTGCCGTCCTTACACTGCTCATGCCCTCCCGTCTCGGGGTGTTTACCGCGCCGTTTTCACGTCTGTCGGTGTTCTCATCGGCCGGCGAGGGAGCATCGTATCTGCTGTCCTCCGTTCCCGGCGCGAGTATGCCGTCCGAGTCGATAGGCTCGCTCTTTCTCGGTATTCGCCCCGGCACGATAGGAGAGGTCAGCGCGCTGATGCTGCTTATAGGCCTTGCATATCTCATGGCGAGAGGAGTGCTCTCGTGGGAGGCTCCGCTGACCTTTGTCGGCATCTCGGCATTACTGTTCTATATTTTTCCGCGTTACTCGCTCGAGGATCGCTTCCTTGCGGCAGAGCTGCTGTGCGGACTTATCCCGATATGTGCACTTGTTTTCGCACCGGATTTTGCCTGCTCGCCCGTCTTTTCCACCGCCCGGCTCGTCTACGGCGCTTTGTGCGGCGTGCTGACCTTCGGACTGCGCTATCTCGGTGTTGGTATTTACAGCGCGGTGTATGCGACTCTTGCCGTACAGATTCTTTCGCGTCTGCTCGATTCGCTGTTTATTCCGAAGTGCTTCGGAAACACTGTCGGGGCACGGCTGTTTCATACCGAGGCTGAAAAGCAGTCGGATTGAAGACCGCGCGGATGAAAAAAGCATCGGAATACGGTGCGGAGGTCTCCGAAAACATCAGACCGGATAGAATCGTATCGTAAGCATCCGACCGAAACGCACCCGACCGAAACGCACCCGACAGAAACGCATCCGGTTGACACGCATTGAGTCTGAAAGTATTGATTCGTAATACCCCGAATCGGGCGGCGGTCGCGCACGGGCACGGAGCGCATAACGCATTATGGTATAAGATCGTGGCGAAAATATCTTTTTTGAGGTGTTACCTTGGCTGACATTAATATCGTTCTTGTGGAGCCGGAGATCCCGCAGAATACCGGCAACATCGCCCGCACCTGCGCGGCGACGGGTGCTGCGCTTCATCTTGTGCGCCCGCTCGGCTTTGAGATAGACGACCGCAAGCTGCGGCGCGCGGGACTTGACTACTGGAATAAGCTCGACATAACCTACTATGACAGCCTTTCCGACTTTCTTGAACAGCACGGCGGCGATCCGCTGTATCTCTTTTCGACCAAGGCGCCGCGCGCCTACACCGATCCGCATTACCCGCGCGGGGTATTTCTTGTATTCGGCAGGGAGACGCGCGGACTGCCTGAGGATTTTATCCTCGACCGGCTCGATACCGCCGTTCGCCTGCCGATGCGCCCGACGCTCCGCAGCCTGAATCTGTCGAATACCGTCGCGGTAGCCGTCTATGAGGTGCTGCGTCAGGGCGGCTTTGAGGGGCTCGAGGATGCGGGAAAATTCGGCGCGGCGGAATAACTATTCCGTACCAGACGGAAACATTCGGCGTATCCGGCGGTGCCCGGCTGAAAAAATGAACGCCTTTCGGCGTTTTCGGGCTTGTAAGGGCTGTTTATTATTGACACAGAGCCGTTTTTGAAGTATAATCACTAAGTATTGATATCTGTATTTCGGCATCGGCGAGGAATCGCCTTCCGATTGAAATTTCAGTGTCGGCGAGGGCTGCCTGCCGATGTAACATTAATGTCGGCGGAGGCATCCGCCGATTAGAAATGAGGAAGTATGCATACCTATATCCCCGAGGGCTATGCCCCGATACTCGACCTTTATCAGACTCAGACCGCGATAGGTGATCTCAAGCAGTCGTTTCAGCGCGAGCTCGCTACCGCACTTAACCTGAAGCGCGCAACCGCGCCGCTGTTTGTCGATCCCGCATCGGGACTCAATGATAATCTTAACGGCGTTGAGCGTCCGGTCAGCTTTGATATCAAGGGAGTTGATACGGTCGCAGAGGTCGTACAGTCGCTTGCCAAGTGGAAGCGCATGGCGCTGATGCGTTACGGCTTTGCTCCCGGTGAGGGCATATATACCGATATGAACGCTATCCGCCGCGACGAGGATCTCGACAACCTCCACTCGGTTTATACCGACCAGTGGGACTGGGAAAAGGTCATCACGCGCGAGCAGCGCAATATCGAGACGCTGAAAAATACAGTTCGTGCCATTGTTGCAGCCGTCTCGTACACGAATGATGCTATCAAGGCGAAATTCCCGCAGCTGTCCTGCCGAATCGAGCGCGATGTGTTCTTTGTTACCGCTCAGGAGCTTGAGGATATGTATCCCGAGCTCTCGCCTAAGGAGCGCGAGAATAAGATAGTTCGTGAGCACGGGACTGTGTTCGTTATGCAGATAGGAAAACTGCTTCGTTCGGGCACACGCCATGACGGCAGAGCACCCGACTACGACGATTGGGAGCTGAACGGCGATATCCTTGTATGGAATGATGTTATCGACTGTGCCTTTGAGCTTTCCTCAATGGGTATACGTGTCGATGCGGAGTCGCTTGACAGACAGCTCAGCGAGCTCGGAGCCGACGATCGCCGCAGTCTTACATATCACCGCATGCTGCTCGCGGATGAGCTTCCGCTGACCATCGGCGGCGGTATCGGACAGTCGCGGCTGTGTATGCTGATATTGCAAAAGGCACATATCGGCGAGGTTCAGGTCTCGGTATGGGACAGCGAGACTGTCGAGGCATGCGAGCGCGGAGGCATTCCGCTGCTCTGAGATATATCTCGGCTTTTTCGAGATATCTTGCATTATTTCGATAAAAATCAAACCGAAAATTTTGACGTCTACCGCGGCGTCGATAGGGGGATGTATATGCTCAAGAATACCGTATACCGCTTAAATCACGATCGTGCACTAACCGTCGGCTTTTTCGGCGGTTCGATAACCGAGGGCGCAGGCTCCTCCGATCCGACCAAGACAAGCTGGGCGGGTCGGACCGCCGAATGGCTCAAGAATAAATATCCGAATGCAGATCTTGACTTTCGCAACAGAGCGATAGGCGGCACCGGCTCGGATTTCGGTGTTTATCGTCTTGAGAGCGAGCTTATGCCGGAGGGCGAGTCTCTTCCGCAGCTGTACTTTATCGAATTTGCCGTTAACGACTACGGATGGGTCTACGAGAGCATTCATACGTCTATGGAATGCATCGTCCGTAAGATATGGAGCCGCTGCCCGACAGCCGATATCGTCTTTGTCTATACAATGACGAAGTTTGTTGACGACGATGTCCGTGCCGGAGCGGAGTTTGAGAGCCGTGCGGCACATTCGGCTGTTGCGCATTATTACGGCATACCGTCGGTCTCGATAGGAGACGCGCTGCGCTCTGCGGTATGGTCGGAGCACGGCGGCGATTGGCTTGCGTTGACTGCGGATAATGTTCATCCGAACGACGACGGCTATGCCGTCTGTGCGGAGGCTGTATTCCGTCTCCTTACGTCAGAGCTTGACGGCGATACGCCGGATGCGCTCGAGGAGAAGCAGCTTCCTCCCTATCGATCGATATACGATCAGCTCGAGGCTCGTGTCGTTGATTCGTCGGAGGCTGCGGCGAGCAGCGGATGGAGCTACCACGATTCGCCTCTCGGACACTATCCGCACTATTATGAGGCATCTGTTGCCGGCGAGTGGATGGAGCTGCGCTTTGTCGGCAGACGGGTGGGCTTGTATGTGACCCTCACTCCCGACTCAAATCTGCTTAGATGGCAGATAGACGGCGGCGAGCCGCTTGAGCTGACCTGCTGCCGCAGACCGATGCAGTGCGCGCTGCCCTGCGAGCTTGAATACGGCGAGCATACCGTGCGAGTGTATATCGACGGCGAGGCGGGAACGGCGGTAGAACCGCAGCGCATAAGCGCGTTTCTTATCAGCTGATAATTTGAGGTGAATATGAGGAAAAGAACCTGCGCTGCGATAACGGCGGCATCCGTGCTGCTGTCCGCGATAATTACCTTTCAGATAACGAGCACGACCTATCGCGCTAAGAACAAGGCGGAGCTTGATTCGCTGAAAACAGAATACGAGAGCTCGTTCGGCGGCAAGATGAACGCGCTGCACGACGATTTTCTGTCGCTGTACAACGGCGATGTCGACGAGGAGCAGCTCGACGAGCTGAGCATGAAGTATTTCGTATTCGCTACCGGCGACCGCTACGGAGAGTATCTGACGGCGGATGAGTTTGCAGAGCTTGAAGCGGGGCTCGAGGGCGACTTTGTCGGTATCGGTGTCTCGGTCATAGAGGACAGTGACAGCGGTCTGCTCGAGGTGGTGGATGTATTCCCGGATTCTCCCGCAGCCTCGGTCGGCATGCAGCCGGGCGATCTTATCTATAAGGTAGGAGACGACTACGCCGCAGAGATAGGCGAGGATGCCGTTCTTTCGCGTGTGCGCGGCGAGGAGGGAACATCGGTCACACTCACGGTGCTTCGCGACGGCGCGGAGCAGACCTTTACCGTAGCGCGCGCCCACGTTACCGAGCGCAATGTCATGTACAGAATGTACGGCGAGCAGGGCGGCGAGGCGAGCAATGTCGGACTTATCATCATCTCGTCATTTGATGCCGTAACGGAGAGTCAGGTCGACGAGGCGATAGCGGCGCTGCGCGAGCGCGGAGCGGAGGCTCTGATATTCGACCTGCGCGGCAATCTCGGCGGTGCTCTGACGAGCATCGTTCCGATACTCGATAAGCTGCTGCCAGAGGGACCGATACTTCACGTTGTGCCGAAGGCGGGCGATACCGAGACTATTTCCTCCGATGCGGAGGAGCTTGATATGCCGATGGCAGTTATCGTAAACGGCAATACCGCGAGTGCGGCGGAGCTGTTTACAAGCGCTCTGATGGACTACGGCAAGGCTGTCATAGTCGGCACTCAGACCTACGGCAAGGGCTGTATGCAGACGATAACGCAGCGCCCGGACGGCTCTGCTATCCGCGTGACTACCGCATACTATGACCCGCCCTACTCGGAAAATTACGACGGGGTAGGAATTACGCCGGATATCGTAGTTGAGCCGGACGATGTAACATCTTCGACCAATCGCTATAGGATAGCCGACCGTGACGATAATCAGCTGACGGCGGCATACAATTCGCTGACAAACTGATCTTCGGTGCGGCACCGACAAATGCATTACCCGCGGCGGGAGCCGCAGAACATAAATAAATTCAAGTTTGAAAGGATAAAACGACATGGCAAAGATCAATAAGATTACCAATGAGGGCTACAAGAAGCTGCAGGACGAGCTCCGTTTTCTTAAGACTATCCGACGCAGAGAAGTAGGAGAGGCTATCAAGGCTGCGAGAGCGCTCGGAGACCTCTCGGAGAACAGCGAGTACGATGAGGCTCGCGAGGAGCAGGCAAAGGTCGAGGCGCGCATCGTCGAGATTGAGGCTATGCTCGAGAATGTTGAGGTCATCAGCGAGCACGAGCTTACCAACGATGCCGTAAACGTCGGCTCCAAGGTAAAGCTTCACGACATCAAGAATAACAAGGAGCTTGAGTACACCGTTGTCGGTTCGTCCGAGGCGAACGCGCTCAAGCACATGATATCCGACCAGTCGCCTATCGGCAGCGCGCTCATGGGCTGCAAGGTCGGCGAGGACGTTACGGCATATACCCCCACCGGCGAGCGTCACTTCAAGGTGCTCGAGATATCTAAGTAATACGGCAGAGCTTTTGCAGAAAGGACGTAACCCGACATGGCAGATAACAGAAATCAGGATGTTCAGGCGGAGCAGGATCCCGGTCAGCTGCTGCGCGTGCGGCGGGAAAAGCTCGCAGCGCTTCAGGCGGCAGGATGCGACCCCTTTGTTATAACGAAATATGACGTTACGCACCGCAGCGCGGAGATAAAGGAGCGCTACGACGAGCTCGAGGGCAAACAGGTCTCGGTCGCCGGCAGAATGATGAGCAAGCGCATAATGGGCAAGGCGTCCTTTTGCAGCGTTCAGGATAGAGAAGGCGCTATTCAGGTCTATGTTGCCCGCGACAGCCTCGGTGAGGAGGCGTATGCCGACTTCAAGCGGCTCGACCGCGGCGATATAATCGGCGTTGTCGGCAATGTGTTCAAGACCAAGACCGGTGAGATATCAATCCATGCAGAGCGTATCGAGCTGCTCTCCAAGAGCCTTCAGATACTGCCGGAGAAGTTCCACGGTCTTACCAATACCGATATGCGCTATCGACAGCGCTATGTCGATCTTATCGTCAATCCCGAGGTACGCGATACCTTCATCAAGCGCTCCAAGATAATCAGCGCGATAAGAAAATATCTTGCAACGCAGGACTTCATGGAGGTCGAGACCCCCATGCTCGTTGCAAATGCGGGCGGTGCGTCCGCGCGTCCGTTCGAAACGCATTTCAATGCGCTTGACGAGGATCTGAAGCTCCGTATCTCGCTCGAGCTCTATCTCAAGCGTCTTATCGTCGGCGGGCTCGAGCGCGTTTATGAGATCGGCAGAGTTTTCCGTAACGAGGGACTTGACACCCGCCATAATCCTGAGTTTACGCTTATGGAGCTGTATCAGGCATATACCGACTATCACGGAATGATGGATCTCACCGAGAATCTCTATCGCTTTGTCGCGCTTGAGGTGCTCGGCACGACGAAGATCACCTACGGCGGTGTCGAGATGGATCTCGGCAAGCCCTTCCGCCGCATAACGATGGTCGATGCGGTCAAGGAGTATTCCGGTGTTGATTTCCGCGAGATACATAGCCTCGAGGAGGCTCGCGCCGCAGCAGACGCGCGCGGTATCCACTACGAGGAGCGCCATAAGAAGGGCGATATACTCAATCTCTTTTTCGAGGAGTATGTAGAGGAGCATCTTGTTCAGCCGACCTTTGTCATGGATCACCCGGTCGAGATATCGCCGCTGACCAAGCGCAAGCCGGACGACCCCGAGTATGTCGAGCGCTTCGAGTTTTTCATGAACGGCTGGGAGATGGCGAATGCCTACTCCGAGCTTAATGACCCGATAGATCAGCGCGAGCGCTTTGCCGCGCAGGAGCAGCTTCTCGCCGCAGGCGACGAGGAGGCAAACCATACCGACGAGGACTTCCTCAATGCTCTCGAGATCGGTATGCCCCCTACGGGCGGCATCGGATTCGGCATTGACCGTATGTGTATGCTGCTGACCGACTCCGCCGCTATTCGCGATGTGCTGCTTTTCCCCACAATGAAGAGCCTGAACTAAGAAAGCGGGGCAGAATAGGGCGTTGTAGGATGTAAGAAAACCGAGAAACGCACCTAGTTTACACCCCAATAATGAAAACTGGCAGAAAGTTGACTAATAAAAGGGCTAAATCTTATTTAGTTCTTTTATAATTTAAATTTGATATTTTCAGATATAATAATTATTATGGATACCTTGCGGTAAATGGAGGGGTATTATGAGAATAGAGTACAGTTATAATCATCTTCATGCTGAAGAGTATTTGTACTATAGAAAAGAGAATTTAATTCGAGAGATAGAGGACTGTCTTAAGGATGTTGATGCTAATCGTTTTCTTAAGGTGAGTTGTGATAAGGCAAATCTTGGACTAATTTATTATGATCAGAAAGCATTAAATTCAGAGATCAAGGACAGATTGACGGAAAAAGGCTGGGAAGAATTTAAGACTTCCTACTATGTAACATCAGATCAGAGTACTACCAAAGAGATAGTGAAGATATCAGATGCGGAAGAACAGAAAAGAATAATTCTTGAAAACAACCAGGAACCGCTAAAATCATTTAATCAGGTTGATTTTTTAAAAGATAGAATTGCTGTAGAAGTGCAATTTGGAAAGTATTTTAGCGTGGCGTACGATTTACATGTTAAACACACATTCTTCTATATTAGGGATGATATAGAAGTAGGTATAGAAATAATACCAACACATAGAATGATGATGTGCATGGATACCGGAGTTGCATGGTATGAAAATGAAGTTACAAATGTTATAAGAGAAGGAAGAAACAATCCTTCTGTTCCGGTTTATATTCTCGGAATAGAATCTGATGATTGTATTAGCACGGATCCATGTGATTTTACGGACTCAGAGTTAAGGAATATTCTTGCTCATTCTGATAAATATAAATTGTTTGGTCAAATGAAAAAAGCAAAAGCTGAAGATCAGAAAAAATGGGATCAACAGATAGCAAAAGCAAAAGCTAAAGTTGATAAAATACAATTCCAGATAGATGATCTCAACAAAACATATCTGGAATTGAAAAAAGATGGATTAGACGATGAGAGTAAAGAAATTAAGAAACTGATAAAACAAAATGATAAACTTATGGAGAAAAAAGGCGAGGCAAGCGATAAATATTATATAATAAAGGATAATCCGCCAGCACGACTTATACGTATACAAAGAATAGAAAAATTAGTATAAGTATAGGGGGGAAACTATAATGCAATTAAAAGCTTTCAAATATGAAAAAAAAGATGCACTAAGTTTCTTGAAAAAGCAGAAGGATTCAACCATAAAACTTATTATCACTTCACCACCTTATAATATCGGGAAAGAGTATGAAACGGTTACATCATTAAAACAATATCTTGAGAAGATAGAACCAATTATTGCAGAATCAGTCAGAACACTTTCTGATGATGGAAGCATTTGTTGGGAAGTGGGCAATTATATTGATCCTGTCACAAAGGAAGTATATCCTTTGGACATATATTACTACGAGATATTTAAGAAGTATAGGATGCAGTTGAGAAATCGCATAATATGGCATTTTGGTCATGGCTTACAATGTGAAAAGCGTTTTTCTGGACGATACGAAACAATCCTTTGGTTTTCCAAAACAGATAATTACACATTTAATCTTGATGATGTTAGGATACCTTCAAAGTATCCGGGGAAAAAATCATATAAAGGTGAGAATAAGGGAAAATTATCGGGAAATCCCAAAGGTAAAAACCCTGAGGATGTATGGCAAGCAACTATTGAAAGATTATATGATGATTGGGAGCGTCAAATATGGGATGTTCCAAATGTGAAATCAAATCATCCGGAAAAAACTATACATCCATGTCAATTTCCTATCGAACTTGTGGAACGTTGCGTACTTGCATTAACAAATGAAAATGACATAGTGTATGATCCGTTTGCCGGAGTGGGAAGTACTCTGTTAGCCGCTCTAAAGAATAATCGCAGAGCTTTCGGAACCGAGTTAATGCAAGAGTACATCGATATCGGACTGGAACGTATAGATACGCTATCTAAGGATGAATTGAAAACACGACCAATATATCAGAGAATATATGAGCCGTCAGGAAACGATACAATTTCAAAGTATCCTGTAGAATGGATGGAGAAGAGGTTGGAAGAACTTGATAATATCGAGAAGGCTTTAAAGGCTGAAATGTCTGATATCAAGAAGGAAATAAAGAATTGAAAAGAGTAAGGCGATCACTAATTGTGGTCGCCTTTTGTTAGTGCGCTCGGCATGCGATATGGAGTTGTCAAGAAGTGGAATTGTCAAGAAATGTGCAGTCGAAAAATCCCCTAAATATGATGAACGATGATAAAGCAACAAGCCTGAAGTGATCGGAAAAATCAAAGGAGTCTTTGAAATACAAGACTATGTAGTCGAGCTCGACGATCACTACCGCTGCCGTCGATGTATTGGTGACATCTTTGCCGGCCAATCAGAAACTGGAGATACGTTTTGAATAACTATGATGAAATAACCGCAAAATGGAATGAACTTGTTGAGATCTTGAGATTCAAAGACACCCCACCCGATCTTGACGCCATAAAGCATCTGATTTTTGATACATATCATTTTCTGAAAAGTGATATTAAGGAAGATTCGATTCCAAGAAAGAAATTAGAATTATACAGATACATTTGTCAGGTTTGCGAATCATTATCTGAGGACTATCCGTTGGAAATGCCGGCTTCTGTATCAGAAACATGTGAAGCTTTTGTAATGGGCTTGTGTTTCATTATCGAAAATGGATTTGATTGCGGATATTTACCAAACTCACTTCCGTCCGGTCCGAACAGACATACCCCTGCCGGATGCGCTGCCCCGGAAGCTAATATGACCACATTTGAAATATTTGAAAAAGCATTTAACAATGATATCGAATATTTACGGGAAGAATACGACGAAGAATAGTTGGTAATGGCTTTTGTTATAAGTGCACCATATAAGGTACATACACATGCTTATTCTATTAAAGAACCCTGCGACGTTCAGGATTTAACTATAGAATATAAAACGAATATAAAATGAAATAAAAAATGATTGGAGAAAAAACATGTTAGAAAATCACGAGTACTATCAAGATATAGTCGAAGATTGGAACGATTTGGTTTACATGAAGAACCCATATCAATTTGGCGAAGAAATTGATATGGATGAGTTTTTGGCTGTACTTAAAAATCATATGAGTGGATTTGCAAGTTGAAAGGAAAGTTCTTAAATGGTCAAAGCAATGCAGACGAAATCTTTGCATTTTCTAAATTGATTTCTGTTATTTCGCAATACATCCCAGACACATGTACGAATGACGAAAGCGATAATCATCTTTTTACTGTTACCTGCATGCTTGCTGAAGCTCTTATTGATTTTGCAACGAGCGCAGATGATATTAAAACCGTGGAGGGTGAAACAATTCTCAAGGCAGATGGCAAAGATGGCTCTCACAAGATTATGTATTATCCGGATGGTATGGTAACTGTATATAAAAATGAACCTACTGGCGATTCACAATTTTCAGAGTATAACGATGGTTATTTGGTATATGACTTTGACATCGGCGATTACTCTGAATTTGTAGATTACGCCAATTATATTCCTGAAAATGAAGAAGAGTCTGAACCTGACATTATTTAAGAAGCTACAACCAAGCATTTGGCTCTCAATTGCTATTCTTTTTTTCTTGGTGTAACACTTCTATTGTAGTTCTACACGTACGGCGAAATTTCGGTCTTGTCCGCTATTGAAAAAACATGCGTGCTGTGATATAATACTTCCGAATTTTATTTTATGGAACAAATCATCTGAGAGGCGAGAAATGCGGAAGATATTCTGCTCTACTGGAGCATACATAGGCAGGGCGAACGATTTTGATCCGGAGCTGATTCCGATCTACGGTCGGCAGATACGCTGCGACGGCTTTGAATTTATGGTCGTCAGCGGATGGGAGCGAAAGCCGAGCGAGATAGTGCGAAGCCTCGGCGACTGCGGTATGGATTTCCGCACTCTGCACTCGGATAAGTTTATAGGTCAGTATCTCTCCGAGGGCAAGGATGCCGAGGCAATGGAGCTTTTCGACGAGAGTCTGCGCGCGGCGTGCGCAGCAGGCGCGGAAAAGATGGTGCTGCATATGTGGGGCGGTGTCGTCAGCGACAGCTGCTTCGCGCACAATCTGACCTATCTGCCTCGCATGGTCGATCGCTGCGGCGAGGCGGGAGTAACTCTCTGCGTCGAGAATGTACCGTGCTCCTGCGGCGATCCCATCGCCCACTGGCGCGACTGCGAGGCGCTGTGCCCGGACGTGCGCTTTATCTACGATACCCGTTTCGGATATTTTGCGGGAACGCTCGAGCGTGATGTCGGACTGTTTTCGGATGAGGTGTTCGGAAAAAAGACGGTTCACATGCACATCAGCGATTTTACCGGTGTTCAGCATGATTTTCATTGCCTGCGCCCTATACCGATGCCGGGAGAAGGGAGCATTGATTTTAACAGCTTCTTCTCGGCGATAAAGCCGATATATTCCGGCACCGTTACCCTCGAATCGCCCTCGCTCGACGAGCACGGGCATGTTGACCCGGAGCGGCTGTCCGAGGCGATAGAGTATATCAGACAGAGGCTTTGAGCGCATTTTTATGGGAAGAATATGAGGATAAACGATTTTAAGCTCGAGTGCTATTTCGGCAAATATGAGTTTACAGCACCCTATTTGCTCACTCAGTCGGACTGCGAGTCGATGACTGCCGAGCAGCTGCTCGATATGGAGCCGGGCGCAAAAGAGGCATATCTCGGGCAGTGACTCGGGTATGCCGAGACATGGGGCGATCCGGAGCTTCGGGAGCTTATCGCCGGGCTGTACAGCAATATGAGTGCGGAGAATATTCTTGTTTTTCACGGTGCGCAGGAGGCTATCTTCGGGTATATGAATGTTATGCTCGAGCCCGGCGACCATATGATTTCGATGTATCCTAATTATCAGTCCGCTTACGAGGTGGCAAATTCGATACCGGGCTGTGAGGTCTCGATGTGGCGGCTGCACTCGAAAAACTCGAGGAGTTTATAATTGAAAACGGCTTTGCGGAGACCTGAGTGTCTCCTGCCTTACGGTACGCGGATATAATCATTTTCGAGCTTGTATCAGAGCGCGGGCTCTGCACATACTTCGTATTTATTAGCTTCGAGGAAGAAAAGGAGAACAGATAAAATGAAACGCTTTATGGGAAAAGAATTTTTGCTCGATACCGAGACGGCGAGACAGCTCTACCACACCTATGCGGAGCGGCTGCCGATAATTGATTATCACTGTCATGTCTCGCCGCGCGAGATCGCGGAAAACCGCCGCTTCTCGAACATAACCGAGCTGTGGCTCGGCGGCGATCACTACAAGTGGCGCGCAATGCGCTCCTGCGGCATCGACGAGAAGTATATCACCGGCGATGCGTCGGACTATGAGAAGTTCCGCGCATTTGCCTGCTGCATGCCGCGTCTTATCGGAAACCCGCTGTATCATTGGTCTCATCTCGAGCTTCAGCGCTATTTCGGTTATAACGGAGCGCTGTCCGAAAAGACCTGCGATGAGGTATGGGAGCTTACCTCAGCGCGTCTTTCCGAGCCGTATATGACGGTCAAGAATATCATCCGCGCCTCGAATGTCGACGTTATCTGCACGACCGACGATCCGGCGGACGAGCTCTGCTATCATGAGAAGATCGCGCAGGACGAGCATTTTACAACGCGTGTTCTCCCCGCTTTCCGTCCCGACAAGGGCATCAACATCCGCCGCTCCGGCTGGCGTGAGTATATTGCGGCGCTCTCTGAGGCGGCATGTATGCCGATAACCGATCTCGAATCGCTCAAGGCGGCGTATTCCGCACGTCTTGATTACTTTGCCGAGCACGGCTGCGTTACCGCCGATCACGGCATCGACGATGCCATCCCCGCGGCTGAGCGCCATGAGCTTGCGCGCGCTGACGAAATATTCCGCGCCGCACTGTCCGGCAAGCAGCCGAGTGAGCATGAGGGCGGGATATTCGCGCTCGAGATGCATCGCTTCTTTGCCGGCGAGTACACTCGCAGAGGGTGGGTAATGCAGATACACTTCGGTGTTATGCGCAACCCCTGCACGCCCATGTTTGAGCGCCTCGGACCCGATTCGGGCTTTGATATAATCGGCGGACGCAGCAGTGTTACCGAGCTGGCGCGAATGCTCGACCTCTTTGCTATCGAAAATGCGCTTCCGCGCACGGTCATATATTCGGTAAATCCTGCGGACAATGCCGCTATCGGAACGCTTATCGGAGGCTTTCAGCTTACCGACGGCAGCGGAATGCCGCGCGTTATGCAGGGCAGTGCATGGTGGTTCAATGACAACAAGACCGGAATGCGTGAGCAGATGACGAGCCTTGCCAATCTCTCGGCGTTCGGCTCCTTTCTCGGTATGCTTACCGACAGCCGCAGCTTTCTCTCGTATACCAGACACGAGTATTTCCGTCGTATCCTCTGCTCGCTTATCGGTCATTGGATCGAGGACGGCGAGTATCCGTACGATACCGACGAGCTTGCACAGCTCGTTATGGATATCTGCTATAACAATACCAAGGACTTTTTCTCGCTCTGATATATCGGCGGGATGATATCTGCTGCCGAGCGAGTACTCGGTGAAGCATGGCGGCCTTGCGCCGATATCGCATAAGCCTCGAAGGTGCTGCTTTCGAGACTGACAGCGGCGAAACAAGATGACCTTTTAGAATGGGGGGATGCGGATGAACGGCAGCAGTACATCGCGCAGAGTCATATCCGCGGTGCTGACTGCGGTCAGTGCGCTGCTCGCGACGGTGCTCATAACGGCACTGACGCTCGTATACAGCATATCAGAGGCGATGTCCGGATGGCTCGAGACTCCGCTCGGAGAGCGCAGCTCCGCACCCGAAAGCGCTTACTCTTCAATACGCGGCGGATATATCTGCCTGCTCGGGGAGGACGGTGCGTTCTTTACACCGGAATACTGCTCCGTGCTCGGCGCCGTGACCTCCGATATAGTGTGGGTCAACGGTGAGCGTGAGACGCTCGCGCCGAATGAGCTGATAGTTTCGGCTGATTGCCCGCTCTCCGGCAGCGTCGGCTGTGACGGCTATGCCTACGGCGGCGAAGCCCTTATCGGCGGTGAGCGCCGCGAGATAGTAGGTGTGCTGCCCGATGCGGCAAGCACGGTCGTGCTGCCGGATGACGAAAGCGAGCTTCTGACGAGCGGCGAGGAGATGCGGGATGAAAACGGCATTTCATTTGCCGGCAATGCGCTGCAGCTCGCGGTGACTGCCGTGTCCGACAGGCTCTCGGATTCCGGAACGGCTGTCGGGCTTATTGCGGCTGCCTCGGTCTCGGCGCTTTTGCTGCTTTGTGCGCTTGTTGCATGCGGTGTACTTACGATCCGCGCGCATGACGGCATGGCGGTCGCGCCTGATGCCATGTACTATCGATATATTGCTATGGCTGCGGCGGTGTTTGCGGCGACAAGTGCCGGAACGGCGTGGCTCTACCGTCGGATAGAAGCTATGGGCTACGGAGCGCTGGTAGATTTCGGCTTTCGTGAAATACTGGTGATAGCAGCATGCTGCGTTGTTACCTTTGCGCTGCCGTGCGCTATCGCGCCGCTTGCTGCCCGTATCGGACGTAGCGCGGTGAGACAGATAAAAACGGAGAAAAAATAAAAAAGCACCGACCGCAGTCGATGCTTTTTATGGAGCTAGTGGTGGGGATTGAACCCACGACCTGCTGATTACGAATCAGCTGCTCTACCACTGAGCCACACTAGCACATAACGGTATTATTATACCTGCTCGTGTCGGTTTTGTCAATACCTTTTACGATTTTTCTGAGCTGTCCGGCTCTGCCGTATTATGAGCTGCTGTTTATATAATGAGCGCATACCGAAATATTTTTAAGGAATAATAAATATGAATCTGACAAATCCATGTGAGGTCCGTGCGATAATGGAGTCGCACGGGCTGCAATTTCAAAAGCAGTTCGGTCAGAACTTTCTCATCAGCGCCGCCATTCCCGCTCGGATAGCCGAGCAGGCGGGAGAGTGCGTGCTCGAGATAGGACCCGGCATCGGTACTCTGACGCGTGAGCTGTGTGCCCGCGCACAGCAGGTGGAGTGTGTCGAGATAGACCGCGGGCTGATCCCGGTGCTCGCCGAGACTCTCGCTGACTTTGACAATGTCCGCGTCACGAATGCGGATATAATGCAGCTCGATATAGCCGAGTTTGTCCGCGACCGCTTCGGCGGGCGCAGGATAACGGTCTGCGCAAATCTGCCGTACTATATCACTACTCCCGTTATCATGGCGCTGCTCGAATCGGGCGCTCCGATAGACCGCATTACCGTAATGGTGCAGAAGGAGGTCGCTGTTCGCCTCGCCGCCGCTCCCGGCAGCTCGGAATACGGAGCGGTGACCGCTGCGGTCGCATGGTACGGGTGCGCGGAGCGGCTGTTTGACGTGCCTGCCGGCTGCTTTGTCCCGCGTCCCAAGGTCGATTCCGCCGTCATTCGCATAACGCTCGGCTGCGGTGCGCGAGAGCGTGTTGGATGCCGCGACGAGCGTCTGATGCTGCGGCTGATATCGGCGGCGTTCGGCATGCGGAGAAAGACGCTGCTCAATGCACTCGGTTCGTCATTTTCGCATTTTTCAAAGGAAGAACTTGCAAAAATTATAGAATCAGCGGGCATTTCACCTACCGTTCGCGGCGAGCGACTGTCGGTGGCTGAATACGCTCATCTTGCGGATGTAATGGCTGAATGGACGAAAAATGAAGGGTGATTTCAGGTACCGTGAAAATGCAGGATTGAAAGTCGTATAATTCAAAAACAATTTATTAACACCGTGTTAATTTCGGACTTAAATCGGCAAATAGGCTTGATTTTTCCGCGATTATGTAGTATCATGTTCGCGGAATCAAATTTTGAGAGGAGATTACCATGACTAACAATAGTTACATTAACAATTGGATCAAGGAGATGGCTGAGCTCACCACTCCTGACAATATCGTTTGGATTGACGGCAGCAAGGAGCAGACCAAGGCTCTTCAGGAACAGGCTGTCAAGGACGGCACTCTCGAGGCGCTCAACCCGGATCTTCTGCCGAACTGCTTCCTCCACCGCACCGCGGTTAATGATGTTGCGCGTGTCGAGAATCGCACCTTCATCTGCACCAGAGAGAAGGCAGACGCAGGCAACATCAACAACTGGATGGATCCTAAGGAGTGCTACGACAAGCTCGGTAAGCTCTTCCGCGGCTCCATGAAGGGCATGACCATGTATGTCATTCCTTACTCGATGGGTGTTGTCGGCTCCGATTTCGCAAAGATCGGTATCGAGCTGACCGATTCCATCTATGTTGTTCTTAACATGCTTATCATGACAAGAGCAGGTCAGCAGGTCATCGATGTGCTCGACAGCATCGGCGACAACTTCATCAAGGGACTGCATGCTCGTGCAGAACTCGACGAGAATAACCGCTACATCTGCCACTTCCCGGAGGACAACACCATTTGGTCCATCAATTCCGGTTACGGCGGAAACGTCCTGCT
>URAP01000022.1 GCA_900545935.1 uncultured Eubacteriales bacterium | reverse complement strand
CGGTGAGAACGCCGGCCTGGAGAGCGGCGCCCATGGCCACGCACTCGTCGGGGTTGATGCCCTTGAAGGGCTCGCTGCCGGTGAAGTTCTTCACGGCCTCCACCACGGCGGGGATACGGCTGGAGCCGCCTACCATCAGCACCTTGGCCAGATCGCTGGGCTTCAGGCCGGCGTCGGACATGGCCTGACGCACGGGGCCCATGGTGGCGTCCACCAGATGACCGGTCAGCTCGTTGAACTTGGCGCGGGTCAGGGTGACATCCAGGTGCTTGGGGCCGGTGGCGTCGGCGGTGATATAGGGCAGGTTGATGTTGCTGGTGGTCACGCCGGACAGCTCGATCTTGGCCTTCTCGGCGGCCTCCTTCAGGCGCTGCATGGCTACCTTGTCGCCGCTCAGGTCGATGCCGTCGCTCTTCTTGAACTCGGACACCAGATACTTCATGATGCACTGGTCGAAGTCATCGCCGCCCAGGCGGTTATTACCGGCGGTAGCAAGGACTTCAAATACACCGTCCGAGATCTCGAGCAGAGATACATCAAATGTACCGCCGCCGAGGTCGAATATCATTATCTTTTGATCTACCTCTTTATCCATACCGTATGCAAGTGCCGCTGCGGTAGGCTCGTTTATGATACGCAGGACCTCAAGACCCGCTATCTGACCTGCGTCCTTAGTCGCCTGACGCTGTGCATCGGAGAAGTATGCGGGAACGGTGATGACCGCCTTGCTTACCTTTGTTCCGAGATATGCCTCTGCGTCCGCCTTCATCTTCTGAAGGATCATAGCGGAGATCTCCTGAGGAGTGTAGCTCTTGTCGTCGATGGTTACCTTATAGTTGGTACCCATCTCACGCTTGATGGAGATAACTGTGCGGTCGGGGTTGGTGATAGCCTGACGCTTAGCGACCTGACCGACAAGACGCTCACCGTCCTTTGTGAATGCGACGACAGACGGGGTCGTTCTCGAACCCTCGGGATTTGTTATAACGACAGGCTCGCCGCCCTCGTAAACGGCAACGCAGCTGTTGGTAGTACCAAGGTCAATGCCTATGATTTTTTCCATAATATTTATCCTCCATTTGATTATTTACATTATTAAGTTATATATAATATTCACGGCTTTCGCCGGGGATATCCGATAGAAATTCGGGCTGTCAGTTTGCAACTCTTACCATCGCAAAGCGGATGATGCGGTCGCCCTTCTTATAGCCCTTCTGAAATACTGCGGTGATGACGTTTTCGCCGACATCGGGGTTTTCCTCGTGCATCACGGCATTGTGAATATTCGGGTTGAAGGTCTCGCCCTCCTCGCCGAACGCCTCTACACCGAGCTTTTCAAGCGTTGTGCCGACCTGCTTGAGCACCATCTGAACGCCCTCAAGCACCTTTTCACCGTCGGTGTAGGTCGCGGCGCGCTCGATGTTGTCCGCTATCGGGAGTATCTCCTTCAGCGCATCGGCATACGCATCGGCATAAACGCTCTCGCGTTCCTTCTGCGCTCTGCGGCGATAGTTGTCGTATTCGGCAACCACATGCAGATACTTGTCTCCGAGCTCCTCGAGCTCCTTTGCGGTCTTTTTTGCCTCCTCGGGCGAAGGAACATCCTCGTCCGTGCCCTCGTTCTTATCCTCGGGAAGCTCGGTCTTGTGTGCGCGGTGCTTATCCGTCTTTTCGGCTTTTTCGGACTTTTCGGAGCCGTGCCTTGCAACGGTCTCTTTATCCGCTCCGTCTGCCTCGGCTCTTATCTTCTCCCAGTTTTTATCCTTAGCGGTGCTCTTTGTATTTTTGGTTTCCTTAGCTGCCATTCTGTTCTCCTTTTCTCCGATGCCAGGGCGCAGGATCATTCCTTATCGCCCGTCTCAGTGCCGCTTATGCCGTCGCCGAGTCCCGGCGGCTGCTCCGGATCGAGCATTCCGCCCACTCCTCGCGAAAGGTAGTCGAGCATTGAAATTACCTTATTATATTTCATCCGGCGCGGTCCGATAACGCCGATAGCGCCTATTACCCTGCCGCCGCGAACTATCTTCTTGAATACGAGCGAGGACTGCTGCATTCCCGGCGCTCCGTTCTCGGAGCCGATATAGACATTCACGCCCTCATTCTCGCCCCGACGGACGATATCGAGTATCTCTCCGCCGTCCTCAATGGACTCGAGCAGACCTCCGAGCCTTTCGGGATCGGAATACTCCTTGTAGCTGAGCAGATGATTTATGCCGTCGAGACGTATCTCGTCGCCCTCTTCGTCTCCGACTACACCGTATATGCTCTCCATAATGCGGTCGGTCATTCCGCCGCAGCCGAAGCTGTCAAGCTCTGCGCGCAGCCGCATCATCTGCGGAAGCGTTACGGAATCTATCGGAACACCCGCTATATTGCGGTTGAGCACGCTCTCGACCCTCGCCGCATCCTCTGCGGTGATGCCCGGCGCGTCGACATACGCCGTCTTTGCCGTATGTCTGCCCCCGCTCTCAACGACCATAAGCAGCAGCATCGTTCCGTCCGAGATAAGCACGGTACGGAACTGGAGTACCGCTCCGATGCCCTGTGCGGGCGTTGCGGTAAGCGCTGCATAGTTCGTCATCGAGCCCATCAGTCGCGCAGCACGGTCGAGTATCTTGTCGAGCTTTGCCTCTCGTGCACGGACGAGCTTCTGCAGCTCTGCAAGCTCGCTCGCCGTCATGCGGTAGCTGTCCATTAGCGAATCGACGTAGAAGCGATAACCACGGTCGGACGGTACACGTCCTGCCGATGTATGCGGCTGAATGAGATATCCCATCTCCTCAAGCTCCGCCATCTCATTGCGGATAGTTGCGGAGGAGTAGCCGATTCCGGTCGAGCTGAGCAGGAATTTTGACCCCACGGGCTCGCCGCCCGTTACATATGCGTCGACAACGGCGCGGAGTATCAGCTTCTTTCTGTCGCTCAGCGCGTCCGGCGTGCTGCGGCTGACCCGATGCTCCATATTCCGTCTCTTCCTTTCGCCCGCCGCACATCTCCGATTCGGCATTGCCGTTATCTGCATGCTTTCAGCGGTTTGATTTTTTGTTTAGCACTCTATGTGGTCGAGTGCTAAACTATGTATAGAATTTACCATTATTCCGGCTTAAAATCAACAGTATTTTGCATATTAAATGTTAACATTCTTTGAATAAGCGAAAAGCTGCCTCCGCTGAGCGCAAAAAAGCACCGATACGCCCCTCCGGTTATTCCCGCAAGGAATGTACGTATCGGTGCCGTTTAAAGCAGATGCTCGCAAAAAGCGGCTGTTCACACCGAAAAACCGCTATTTACAAAATCAAAAAGCCGTGATATAATCATGCCGTACCTGCGGCTCGATGCATCGGTCCTACCCCGACAAGCGGCATCAGACAGCTTGTCGGGACCCGCGGCTTGACCCATACCGTGTCGGGTCCTGCGTCCGCTCAGCCGCCGAAAGCCTCCGAGCAGACCTCGCCGAGATCGGCATACACCAAATCGGGCTTGTCACAGCCTGTCGCCTCCTCTGCCTCCTTAGCGCCCGTCTCACCAGAGAGCACAAGCACGCTGAGCACGCCCGAGCGTCTGCCAAGTGCGATATCGGTATACAGACGGTCGCCGAAGATGCACATATCGGTAAGCGCCGCACCGGTCTTTTCGCTTATCATTGCGGCGGTCTCGGCATACGGCTTTCCGAAATAGCGCGGATATCTTCCCGTAGCTGCGGTAACGAGTGCTGCGATAGCTCCGCTGTCGGGCACTATGCCCGTATCGGTCGGACAGTTGAAATCGGGATGTGTGGAGAGATACTCCGCTCCCTCGTATATATATGTACACGCGCGCTCAAGCTTTGCGTATGTCAGCGAGGTATCAAAGCTCGTAACGACTATATCGGCAAGACGCTCCTCGCCCGTGCAGAGCTGTATACCCGCATCGCGAAACTGGCTGCACAGCTCTTCCGTACCGACAAGGTACACGCTTTTTCCCGCGCGGTGGGACGTAAGAAAGGCACATGTGACATCTCCGGAGGTCATTATCTCCTCCTTGCGGGGCTCAAATCCCATGCGGGTAAGGCGCTCGTTGTAAAACTCATGGTTATGTGAGGCATTGTTCGTAAAGAAAAGCACCCTCTTGCCCGCGCGGCGCAGGCTCAGGATGAATCTTCTCGCTCCGTCAAACACTTTCTCACCGAGATAGAGCGTTCCGTCCATGTCGAATATGAAAAGCTGCTTTTCGGCGAGCGGTCCCCTCATATGCAAAAATTCTTTCATTTTCTCTCCCTCTATGGTTTTCATTCTACAAGCTTGTATTATACATCATTTCACACGGAAAATCCACCCCAATCGGCGTTTTATCACGACAAAAAAGAAAGGTCACCTATGAACAAGATAGTAATCGGAATCGACATCGGCGGCAGCACGACAAAAATAGTGGCATTCGACCGCGACGGCAGGCTCATCGAGCCGATATCGGTCAAGGCTGACGACCCTCAGACCTCTGCATACGGCGCTTTCGGAAAGTTCACCGGAGCAAACGGCATCGCCCTATCGGATATCGAACGGGTCATGATAACCGGTGTCGGCTCATCGTTCATCTCGGACAACATATACGGGCTCGAATGCCGCTTCCGACCCGAATTCGACTGCGTCGGCAAGGGCGGACTCTGGCTCTCGGGGCTCGATGAGGCGCTCATCGTCAGCATGGGGACGGGTACCGCCATGGTCTACTCGCGCGCGGGCGAGCCGCCCGTATATCTCGGCGGCACGGGCATCGGCGGCGGAACGCTGCACGGTCTCGGCAGAATAGTGCTCGATGTAGACCATGTAGAGCATCTGCTGCGGCTCGCAAAGGGCGGCGATATCTCAAAGATCGACCTGCGCATATCGGATATCGCGTCCGATAAGGTGCTCCCCGGCATGCCGAGAGACATGACGGCGGCGAATTTCGGACGGCTGCACGACCTCGCCACACCGGAGGACAAGGCGCTCGGACTGCTTAATATGGTATTTGAGACTGTCGCGACCTGTGCAATGTTTGCGGCGCGTCCGTACGGCGTAAAGAATATCGTGCTTACGGGAAATCTCTCTCGCGGCGGGCTTGCGAGCGATACCTTCCGCCGCCTCGGCGAGATGGTCGGGTTGAACTTTATAATACCCGAGCGCTCGGCATACGCGACGGTTATCGGTGCGGCGCTCGGCGAAAAGAGCGAAAGATAAAAAAGCCGAGCAACGCACGCAAAGCTGCCCGCGGCAGTGCAAGGGAACGCACGTCGGCGCGCAGAAGCATTACGCGAATCGTGTAAAACCATATAGTTGGCATCCGCGCCGAACATGGCGGCTTTTGTCGAAGCGTTACGCGCGCATCGTATAAAACCGTATCGTACGAAATCGCACCGTACAAAAGCGCACTGCGCAAAATTACATTACTCAAAATCCACTGTTCAAAATTGTACTGTGCAAAATTGCTTTGCGCAAAAATCACACTGCGCAGTGTTGCACTGTGCAGCTGTACAAAATCACACGAATACAAACGCAAAAAAGCACGGCAAGCGCCGCGCCCCGAAAAGCTCGGAGCACGCAGCGTCTGCCGTGCGATTTTTATTTCTAACCGTTTTAAGTTATTTTTATCACTGCCGGTCGATCAGTCGATTATCTCGCCGTAGCACTTACCGAAAGCGCAGGCAGCATTCGACTCGTCGGTATCGAGATGTACTGCGGGTGCAAAATTCGGATTTACGCGGACAACAAGGTCGCCGAAAACGGTGGTTCTGCCGAGACCGTTGTCTATGCGGAGCGATACTATCTGCTTGTCCTTAACGCCGAACTGCTCTGCAGTTGCGGGATCAAGGTGAACATGGCGCTTTGCAACGATAACGCCCTCCTCAAGGTCAAGCTCGCCGCAGGGACCGACCAGCTTGCATCCGGGAGTGCCGGCAACGTCGCCGCTCTCGCGAACGGGCGCATCTATTCCGAGCGTGCGTGCATCGGTAAAGGAAACCTCGACCTGACCTGCCTTTCTTGCCGGCCCGAGGATAATTACTCTCTCGATCTGACGCTTCGGTCCGACGACCGTAACTCTCTCCTCGCAGGCGAACTGACCGGGCTGGCTCAGATCCTTCTTGTGAGTGAGCTTAGCGCCCTTGCCGAACAAAACCTCGATCTGCTCCTCGGTAAGATGAACGTGACGCGCAGATGTTTCAACAAGTACCTTCTTTTCCATTTTGCTCTCCTTTATGATTGTTCACGCCGCTGTGTGCGTTTTTATCTCTGTATATTATACAATGCCGCGGAGAAAAAGTAAAGCCCTTTTCGGAGAAAAATACCTCCGGTGCCGTCGCATCCCGCAGACGGAAAACGCCCGCGTTTCGTCACAGCCGCACCGACCGCCATTCTACTGCATCATATAAAAGCACCGTACACCCGCATAAGCACGCACATATTGACAAAAAACCTCCGATGCAAGGCTGAAAGCCCGCATCGGAGGGAAAGTATTGCCATTGTTATGTCAGCCCTGATGCCCGACAAGCACCGCCTGAAGCGTGTAGCGCTCCTCCTGAATGATATTCGTGCAGGTGGAGAGGGTCAGCAGCTTTGTATTGCCTAACTCAAATTCGATACCGTCGCGCTGATACATAGAGCGCTCCTGCTGAGCCTTTGCGAACTCTACGACCGCCTCGGGCGACTCAAAGTACGTTGTGATATAATCGCTGTACATATCGGTCTTATACACCGCAAAGATACGGTAGGTATACAGCCCGGTCTCGGTTATGACCTCGACATACTCATTCTCGTTAAAGAAGGTCTCATCGAGGAACAGAGTGATATTGTTCATCATATTGCCGTTCGTCAGGTTATGCCCGTAAACGCAGGCATTCTCGTTGATAGCCACCTCGGGATAATCGCGATAATCGAGGAAGATAGCGCCCGACAGACGGTAAGCTCCGGTATAGTCGTGGTCGAGGTAATATTCGTTATTGTCGGTATGCATGATGGGATAGCTTATCTTTGTGCCGGGAACCGAGATATATCCGACGACATCCGGATTGCTCGCTTTCAGAGAGCTTATCTTCGTACGCATCAGCGCCACATACTGCGATGCCTCGCTGTTTTCGCCGTCCGATGAATCGCCGGAGCGTCGGAACGAACGCATCTCGTCCGCCGTTTTGCACGGATCGCTCTCGCCGGACGGTGCGGCAAGCGCGATAGGCGACGAGTCGGAGGAGCTGTCGGTGTCGGCACCGTCGCTTCCGTCGTCGAACATAAAGCCGTCAAGCTCATCGTATACGCGCTGCGCCTGATAGCGGTCGTAAAACGTATATGCGAGCAACACGAGGCAGACCGCGAATACAAGCGAAGAACCGACTGTCACTATTCTGCGCAGCAGAGCAGGTCTGCGATTCTTTGAAAAAATGCTCTCTTTCGGCGGCGGAGGCGCAATATCGTCTGCGGCAATGCTGCAAAGCGAGCACGCTCTGCGTTCAGCCTCGCTCATATCCGAGCGCAAGGCCTCGCGTCTGCCGACTGCCGATTTTTCGCTCATAGAATGCTCACCGCCCCGCATAATTTTCTCTGTCGGAATAAGCCTCCGCAGACGATTATATTATATACCAAGTATCTCTCGTTTTCAAGAATCAAACATTATCTTTCAAGTAAAATTAAACCAAAGGTTACACGGTTTTCATAATTGGCTGCGCAATGTCAAAAAAAATGTGATAAAAACACGAAAATTACACGTCTAATTCCAAAAAAGACTTGATATACCGAGCGCTCGGTGTTATAATTATACCGTAAGGGTCGTGAATCGTCACGGCACCATCGCACAGCCGATAAGGGGGAGATACAGCCATGAACGAAAGACAGAACCGCAGCGGCGCAGCCGACTTTACCAACACACAGACCTTCTCCATTGCCGACGATCGCGATGCAGAGGTACGCCGTATAATAAACGCTGTATACGCGGCGCTCGTGGAGAAAGGCTACAATCCGATAAATCAGATGGTGGGCTATCTTCTCTCCGAGGATCCTACCTATATCACAAACTATAAAAATGCCCGCAGTCTGATCCGCAAGGTTGAGCGCGATGAGCTGCTCAGCTGCATAATCAAATATTATCTCGGTATATGACAGGCTTATCGGGTACGGCAAAGCGCTCTATCCGACCTCTGCATCGTATGGTATGCCTTGAGCAAGCGCGCTTTTTCGCCGAAGGCGAAAGGGCGCGTTTTTCGTCACAGGTTCGGCTTAGCGTACGGCTCGGCAACATAAAAACATCAGGAGAAAACAAATGACCGAATATACAACACTCGGACGGTGCGGAATAGAGGTATCGCGAATCTGCTTCGGCTCTCTGACGGTATCACGGCTCGGAGCCGATCTGCCGCTGAGTGAGGGTGCGGCGGTGATCGCACATGCGCTTCACAGCGGAATAAACTTTATAGACACGGCGCAGTATTACGACAACTACGAGTATATAAAAGAGGGCATACGACTCTATCGCGAGCAGGGCGGCACGGTCCGTCCGATAATCTGCTCCAAGACATATGCCTACAACCGCGAGCTTGCCCGCGAGGCGGTCGATGAAGCACTCGCCCGGCTCGGCACTGATAGTATAGATATTTTTATGCTGCACGAGCAGGAGAGCGCGGACACGCTGCGCGGACATGCGGAGGCGCTCGAATATCTGCGCGAGTGCAGAGCTGACGGCATCATTCGCGCGCTCGGAATATCCACTCACACAACCGCCGCCGTTCGCGGCGCGAGGGATTTTCGTCTCTCGGACGGAACGATGCTTGATGTCGTTTTTGCCATGTTCAACCGCGACGGTGTGGGTATCCGAGGCTCGAACGAGGATGCGGACACGCACGGCAGCGCACGCGAGACACGCCGCATGGCGCGCGATGAAATGGAGCACGAACTCCGACTCTGCCGCAAAGCGGGAATGGGCACTATGCTGATGAAGGTCTACGGAGGCGGGCATCTGCTCGGCTCCGACACCTCCGACGGAGCAAGAAATATCGGCGACCGCGACGGAGAGGAGCCTACTCCGTCACGCCGCGCCGAGCTTGCTCTGCGATTTGCGCTCGACTCCGGCTGCGGCGATGTTCTTGCAATAGGAATGCAGTCCTGCGAAGAGGTGGATGAGAATCTGCGTTTTCTGCGCACGGGCGAGTTTTCACCGGAATTTCGCCGAGCCGCCGACCGCCGCACGCGCCGCCTGATCGTCGAGGACTACTGCGAGGGCTGCGGCAGATGCGTCCGCCGCTGCGGTCAGGGGGCAATGAGTCTGAGAGAAGGCGTTGCCTTTTGCGACACCTCGCGCTGCGTGCTCTGCGGCTACTGCGCAGGCGTCTGCCCGCAGTTCGCCATAAAGGTGGTATGAGCGGCGTTATCGAACCGTCATACCGCCGTATCGTACGCAGCACAGCATACCCGCCCATATTATACACCTCTATACCTATACATTCCGTACCCGTGTAACAGACCGCCCGTCACACCGCGCGTACGGACAGATGCATCATACGGACAAATACATTATAAGAAAAGATCCGCCTCAGATAAAAACGCAAACGCCGCAAAATCTGAAGTGGATCTTTTCTTTCCTATTTATTTTTATTCAATTCCGCTTCCGTATCAGACGAGCCGTCACAGTCTGTCATACCGGTCAGCTCTTCATGAGCAGACCCGACCTATGCCCGTTCGGCTTCAGCCGTTTCAGCCGTTTCAGCCGTCTCGGTCTGCTCGAGCGGCGCTGATGAGGCATGCTCCGTCTGCTCTGTCGGCGGCAGAGCGCGTACATAGTTGATATTCTTGCCCTTTTCGGAGAAAGCCATCTCATACTCGGTCATCACATTACCCTCCGCGTACGGACTTGCGTGCAGGTCGCGCGTCTGCTCGAGCACCGTCCAGCCCGACTCCGCAAGCTCTTCAAGCGTAAAATCAAACAGCGCGTCGTTATCGGTCTTTATCGCGAGGTCGCCGCCGTCGCGGAGCACGCGCGCATACCGTGCGAGAAAGCTGCGATAGGTCAGGCGGCGCTTTGCATGACGCGCCTTAGGCCACGGGTCGCTGAAATTCAGATATATCCGATCTATCGAGTGCGCCGAGAACAGCTCGTCGATGCGGTCGGCATTTCCCGAATAAAAGCGCAGATTATCCGGGCAGCCGCCCTCGAGTGCCATAGCCTTTTCCATAGCGAGCATGATAACATCGGTCACCAGCTCTACGGCGATAAAATTATACCCGGGATTCCCGACCGCCGTCTCGGTTATAAAGCGCCCCTTGCCGCAGCCTATCTCGACCCGCAGCGGCTTGTCGGTCTCGCCGAACACATGCGCCGGATCGGCGGTAAGCAGGTGCGCACACGCAGCGAGACGGCGCTCGCCGTTACGTTTTTTTCGTACTCTCATATTGCAATTTACTCCGTTATATGATATACTGACAATGGATTTATACAACATTATATCAGGCTGCACCTTTTTTGTCAATCGGCGAGAGGGGCGGCATATTCGAGTCTTTATGCAATTCCCGCGCCGCAGGCGCATATATTTATATCATTGCAAAAACACCACTTCAACCGAAAGGAAAGAGCCGATAATGGATTCATCCGTTTTTCTCGAGCAGCTCCGCGAGCGTCTGCTCGCAGGCGGGGTCGACCCGAGCGACGCTGAAATATACGTTGAGCAGTTCGGCAGATATTTTGACAACATATCCGAGGAGGATCTCGACGAGCAGATGACATCGCTCGGCAATATCGACACGATTGTTTCGAATCTCATTGAGCTGATAAACTCAAAGAAAGCGCGCCACACAGCCGAGCGGCCACAAAATGCCGACGAGGACGACGACACCGACGGGGACGGTATGCCCTCACATATTGAAGCTATCGCAGACACCGAAGATACCTCAGCCCCCGAAAAGTCCGAGCGCGTCATGACATCCGAGATCGTCGCAAACGCCGAAAATGCTGCACGCGGCGCCGGATTCGATACCGAACCGATCGATACCGAAGAGCGTGTCTCCTCCGCACCGGTCACAGATGTGCACGACGAGAACACAAACGACACCGACAACAGCATGATAACCGAAGCTGCCGGAGCTCAAACAGGCAGCGCATCTAACAATAACGGACAAGGAATTCCGTCCGTCGGCGTGCAGCTTGACAGTAATGCGGCAGCGCTCGGAAGCCCCGGAGCATTCACCGCTGTCGGAGCAGCGGACACCGACGGTATATCGGCGGCAGCTGGCGAAGCCGGCGGTGCGCTTATCACCGACGACATATGCCCTGAGAATCAGCCCGCAGCAGCGCCGATGGCGACTGCACCTCCGCAGCACAGAGCGCCGGCAAGGGTACTTCGCGGAAATACACGCGTAGGTCTGCGCTCCGAGCCTGAGGAATTTCTGATAGACGACGCGGCGACAAGCACCCGCGAATTCGATACCGTGCCGGACGGCTTTGCCTCCGACGCATACGAGGCGGCTTACCGCGCCGCAAACAGCACGGACAATATGAGCGGCACCGTATACCGTAATATAGAGCCGGAATATGCGGACGACTATGACAGCTACCGCCCGGGCATAAGAGAATACATATACCGCGGAGCACCGCTCGAGTGGGCAAAGCTCAAAACAAGTGAGTCTAAAAAGACATTCTACGGCATAGTCCTCGGCTCGCTACCGCTCTCGCTGCCTGCCGCACTGCTCGCAGCTATCGCTGCGGCGGCGATATTCCTGCTCGACGGAGTGCTGTTCCTCGGGCTTGCGCTGTCCATCGCAGGACTTGCGGCGATCGGTACGGCATTTACCCTTGTCTCGATAATCTACGGCATTACACAGCTCGGCTCCGCCGCGCCGATAGGTATATATGAAATAGGTATAGGCATCATGAGTGCGGGAATCGCACTCGGCGCATGTATACTGATATACAACCTGCTCGTACGCATAATGCCCTACACCTTCAAATACCTTGTACGTCTTTCCACCTATCTGCTGTATAGGCTGAAATGCATTATCTGCCGTTTTAGAGAGGAGTGTGCTAAACGCTGATGAAACCGCGTTCGATAATATTTCTCATAGTCGCGGCAGTGCTCATCGTTGCAGGCATCATCGTTTGCGCTGTCGGAAGTGCCGGAGCCAAGTCAGACGGCATCGACATTTACTCCTACTCCTATGATGAAAACAACCGCACCGTTACCGAGGTCGATATTTCAAACGAGGCGATAGGCAAGATCAGTCTCGAGCTCGGCAGCTGCAGTGTACGTATAGAGGGAGGCGGCGACCGTCCGACGGTCAAGCTCGTCGGCTTTGAAAAGTACCGTTACAGCCTCTCAACGACCGGAAGCGAGCTTAAGATCAAGGACGGTTTCGGTCCGATTGCTCTGATCGGAATGTCGTCCGACGGCATATCCTTTGACGGAATGAGATATCTATTCCCGTTCGTCAGCCGAGGCATCCATTCCCATGCCGAAACGCGCGAGGTCATTATCTCTCTGCCCGACAAGCTCGCCGTCCGAAAGATAAGCATAAACGTAGAACGCGGCGACGTAACGCTCGATTCGCTCAGCGGAAAGGCGGATATTGTGATCAACGTCGGCGAAGGCAACATAGCGTCAAGCTCCAAGACCGATGCGAGCGTTTCGATAGCCGCAGACACAGGAGCGGGAGATATCCTATTTGAGAATCCCATCTATGTCGGAAAAACCGATCTGCACACCGCAGACGGCAATATTCGACTGGTTATCACCGGTCAGACAGAGTGCGAGTATCAGCTGCTCGCACCGCTCGGCAAGATATCAGTATATACCGCAGATGCGGGCGACAGCTATATCACCGAGACCACCCTGCCGACCAAGCTCACCGCCACAGCCGATAAAGGCTCTATCACTCTCGTCGAACCGGGCGTAAGCGAAAGCACCGAAGGCGATACCGAGACAGCTGAGACGGAATAACGGACAAAGAATGCCGAAAGCCTGTATTTATGCGGGCTTCCGGCATTTTTAAGTCAAGCAGAATCGTCTCCGCTTATCAATACAAGAAATCGAATGATAGATAAAATACAGTCCGACACGACAGCGAAGAATACATAAGCGGCACCCGTGTCAAATATCAGCAGAAAAAAGCATGGCGATCCGATGCAGAATATAAGCACCGGACCGCCCTGTTTTTTCATTTATTATCAGAATAATTTCGCTTATTATCAGAGCAATTTCGCTGTTATCGTAGCCGTTCCGTGCAGCTCACAGCGCGCAGGATCACTTCGTGCCTTTTATCTTCTCCCAGTAGGCGCGCGCAGCCTGTTCGTTCTTATTTGCACCGTATTCATAGAAGCGCTGACCGGCAACGTCGGACGGCAGATACTGCTGCTCGACATAGCTGTTCGGGTAGTCGTGGGGATACTTATAACCCTCGTAGCGATCGGACGGGCGCATGTAGCTCGGTATCTCGAGTCCCTTTCCGGACGAATACACCGCCTTTGCGCGCTCGTATGCCATGTGGGCGCTGTTCGACTTCGGCGCCGTCGCGAGCGTTATGACCGCATTTGAGAGCGGGATGGAAGCCTCGGGCATACCGAGCTCCTTCGCCGCCGCAACGCAGGAATAAACGATAGGCGCAGCCTGCGGATAGGCGCAGCCTATATCCTCCGACGCGATAACGAGCAGCCTCCTGCACGCGCCTATAAGGTCACCGCCCTCGAGTATGCGAACGAGATAGAATATCGCCGCATCCGGGTCGGAGCCACGAATCGACTTCTGAAGCGCCGAGAGCAGGTCATAATGGACCGTGCCGTCGCGGTCGAAATTCGTGCCGTATTCGGGCGATGCGGAACGCGCGTCCTCTGAAGTAATTACGCTCCCGGTGCCGCTGAAATATGCCGCCTCGAGAATATTGAGCGATCGGCGCACATCCCCCGCCGCCGCGCGGCTGATATAGTCAAGCGCACCGTCGGATATTGCACGCTCGCCGCCCTCGGCGGTATAGCTCTCGCCGTCATGTACGGTAGGTGCAAGCGCATTTCCGCACTGCTCGCCGTTCAGCTCGCCGAGCCCGCGCAGCAGAACGCCGGATATCTCGCAGGGCGCAAGCGACTTGAATTCAAATACCACCGAGCGCGATATGAGCGCATTGTACACGTACATATACGGATTCTCGGTCGTAGAAGCGATAAGTGTTACACTGCCGCTCTCGAGCGACTCGAGCAGCGTCTGCTGCTGTTTTTTGTTGAAATACTGTATCTCGTCGAGGTAGAGCAGCGTGCCCGCCGAGCCGAGCAGCGTGCCCGATTCGGCTATAACGTCCTTAACATCCTGAGTCGAAGCGCTCGTTGCATTGAGCCGATGCAGCGTCATGCCGGAGCGCGCTGCGATGATACCGGCGACGGTGGTCTTGCCCGTGCCGGGAGGTCCCCAGAATATCATATTGGGCAGGTAGCCGCGCTCTATCATGGCGGCAAGTGCCCCGCCCTCTCCGAGCAGATGCCGCTGTCCCGCAACCTCCGCAAACGAGGTCGGGCGCAGTCGGTCAGCAAGCGGTCGTCTCTGCATCAGTCTACCTCTTTTCCTGTCACGGACGGAGCATCGGCATCCGCGCCGTCGGTCTCGCCGCCCGAGATACTTTCTGTTCCGGCGAGCCTCTCACCATCCGCAATATTCTCTCCGAGCACGGCGGCGAAGCGATGCTCGAGCGACACACTGTCAAAACCGAGCTCGCGGAAAAGCGACGGAACATCGCCGTGCGGGACAAAGCGGTCATGCACCGCGTGAACGACCGTTCTCGGTACACGTCCGCCGCGCACCGACAGCGCCGTCAGCAGCAAAGCTGCAAGCTTCTCGCCCACGCCGCCGCTCTCGATACCCTCCTCGAGCAGATAGAGCGCCTCTCCGCGCAGCTCGGGCAGCAGCGCCTGCGCGTCGACAGGATATATTTTTTTCAGCCTGATAATGCGCACCGCTGTGCCACGCGCGGAAAGCGCCTCCGCCGCATGTGATGCCTCGGCGGTTATTCTGCCGTAGGTAATGACGGTCAGGCGCGGTGCGACACCGTAATCGGCCGCGACGGCAGCACCGCCGCATATCGGGTGATACACGCTGCGGTCGTATTCGGGCTCGCCGCCTCTCGGATATCTGACAGCTGTCAGCGCATCGAGCGATACCGCCTCATCGAGCGATTCGCGCAGCTCGGCAAAGCTGTCGGGCGAATATATCGAGATACCGGGGATGCTCGACAGCATAGAAACATCGTAGATGCCCTGATGCGTAACACCGTCTCCGCCGACAAGCCCCGCGCGGTCTATCGCAAGCACCGTGCGTGCGCGCTGCAGCGCAACATCGTGAAACACCTGATCGTAGGTTCGCTGCAAAAAGGTCGAGTAGACAGCAAAAACGGGATGAAGCCCGGCAACGCCGAGTCCGCCCGAAAATGCCACTGCGTGCTCCTCCTCGATACCGACATCGAAGAATCGCTCCGGATACCGTCCGTGAAACTCGGTCAGACCCGTGCCGTCGCACATAGCGGCGGTTATGGCTACGAGCTTGTCATCCCGCGCGGCGATAGAGCACATCTCCGAACCGAACACCGACGAGAATGTAGGCTCAGCGGACGGCTTAACTCCGACCGACGGGTCAAAGGCGCCGACCGAATGATACCGCTCCGGCGATGTCTCGGCAAGCGGGAAGCCCTTACCCTTTTCGGTGACCATATGCACAACACATATGCGGTCACGCAGTTTGGCCTCGCGCAGCACCGCCTCGAGACGCGCCTCGTCGTGACCGTCGACCGGCCCGAGATAATCAAGCCCCATGCTCTCGAATATACTGTCTCCGAGCAATGCGCGGCGAACGCGGTCCTTTGCGTTGCGAGTTCTGTCCTTGAGTCCGCGTCCGACTACCGGCACCCGTCCGAGCATAGCCTTCATCGAGTGCTTGAATGCAAAATACGCCGTGTCGGTACGCATCTTTTTAAGGTGGCTCGACAATCCGCCAACGCTCTTGTCGATAGACATTGTATTGTCATTGAGCAGGATAATGAGATTCAGCCCGCGTCCGACACAGTTATTCATTGCCTCGAATACCATACCGTTTGAAAATGCGGCATCACCTATAACGGCTACGGTAAATGCATCCGAGCCGGTCATTTTATCATATTCGGACAGACCGAGCGCGGCTGAGAGCGACGCTCCGCAATGTCCTGCATAGAACGGGTCGCTACCGCTCTCGAGCGGCGACGGAAAGCCCGACATACCGCCGTAGCTGCGCAGCGAGGAAAAACCGTCGGCTCTGCCGGTGAGCAGCTTGTGTGCGTAGCACTGATGACCAACATCAAAAACAAGGTGGTCATGCTCCGCGTCGAATACGCGATGAAGCGCGATGGTAGCCTCGACCATTCCGAGATTAGAGGCAAGATGTCCGCCGTTCTTTGCCGTTGATGAGATAATTACCGAGCGCATCCTGTTTGCGAGCGTTGCAAGCTGGCTCTTATTCATAGTGACAAGCATATCATGGCTCGGAAAATCGTACTTACCCATCGTGACCCTTTCCGGACGACAAAAATCGACCGCTTAATTCTACATATATATAAATTTCTATTATACATTATAATCCAAAAACACTTTTTTGTCAATTCTCCGCCGCAGCCCGCCGAAGCGTATTGCAATGCCGCCGACTTTGTGATAAAATATAATGTAAATATCACCGAAAAACCCACGCGCAAGAAAACCGAAAAGCTCGCGCAGAAAGTCTCGACACCCGTATGATCCCGTACACGGATACACGTAACAAAACGGGCATGTAAAGCACCGAAAGCCTGCCGCGCAGAAAAGGAGGAAAACGGCATGACCGAAAAAAGCTATACATACAATGAGCTGCGGCGGCTCGCAAAAGGCTCCGATGGAAACGATGCCAGGATAGCGGTACTCGGCGACTGCTCGACGCAACATCTGTCAACGGCGATATGCGGCAGCTGCAAGGCGCTCGGGATAGACGCGGCAATGCTCGACACAGAATTCGATCAGGTGAGAGCGATGATAGACGACCCATGCTCCGAGCTGTATGCCTTTGATCCCGATCATGCGGTCATATATCTCTGCGCGGAAAAGCTCGCCGAGCGCTTCTGCGCAGAGCCGTCCGAGAAGGAGCGCCTGACCTTTGCCGAGCGTACGGCGGCTGAGACCGCCGCGCTGTGGCAGCGCTTCTCTTCTCTCCGCCCCGGCGCAAGGATAATCCATCTCGGTCCCGCTATGCCGTACGACGGCGTGACCGGGAGTCTCGGAAATACAACGCCATCCTCGTTTTCCTATCAGCTGCGCCGTCTCTCTCTGCTGCTCTGTGAGGCAGGCGCGGCGCTCGGCTGCGTTACATACCTCGACCTCGAGGCGCTGCAGGGACAGGTCGGAAGGGATAGCTTCTATGACCCGAGAATGTACTATATCGCACAGATGACGGTATCCGACGCTGCGCTTCCTCTGCTCGGCGGAGCTATCGCCGACATTGTCGCCGCTTGCTCCGGCAGAGCGCTGAAATGCGTCATACTCGACCTCGACGGCACTTTGTGGGGCGGCGTACTCGCAGAGGACGGAATCGGCGGACTTGAGCTTGGCGAGCTCGGCGAGGGGCGTGCTTTTTCCGCATTGCAGCTGTATCTGCGTGAACTGCGCAGGCGTGGTATACTGCTTGCCGTTTGCTCCAAAAACGACGAAAACGCGGCGCGCGAGGCTATCCGCACCCATCCGGACATGATCCTGCGCGAGGAGGATTTTGCCGCCTTCCGCGCGAATTATGAGGACAAGGCTGCGAACATTCTCTCCATCGCCGCAGAGCTCGGCATAGGAACGGACAGTATGGTCTTTCTTGACGACACTCCGTTTGAGCGTCGGCTCGTGCGCGAGCTTGTCCCGGAAATAACCGTTCCGGAGCTGCCTGACGACCCCGCCATGCGTCCCGATATGCTGAAAAAGCTGTCTCTGTTCGAGCCGTCCTCGCTCTCGAGCGAGGATGTCCGCCGCACCGAGATGTACCGTGCGGAGGCTCAGCGGCGTGAGGAGGCAAGGTCTGCCGCGACATATAACGAGTATCTCGCCTCACTCGACATGCGTCTGCACATTGAGGGTATAACCGAGCTGAACTGTCGCCGTGTATCACAGCTCTCGCAACGCTCGAACCAGTTCAATCTGCGCACCGTCCGCTACACACCGGAGCAGATAGCCGCGCTCGGACGAGACTCCGACGCCCTGACGCTCTGCTTCTCGCTCTCGGATAAGCACGGAGACTGCGGTCTTGTCGGCATTATCGTAGCACGGCACGAGCATGGCGGCATACTGTTTCTCGAAACGCTGCTCATGTCCTGCCGCGTGCTCCGCCGAGGGGTAGAGGCGTGCATGATGAACGCGCTGTTCGATCGTGCGCGGAAGCTCGGCTGCACCGCCGTCCGCGCCGAATATATACCGACACCGAAAAACGGCATGGTAGCCGAGCTGCTGCCCGACTTCGGATTCACCGTACAGGACAACACAGTTCGGAACGGCTGCCATGAAAGCATCACACCCGGCAGCAAGGACAGCACCGCTCAAAACGACCGCACCGACAACATCACGCATGACACGAGTGCTGACGGCGCAAAGGGCACGCACATCCCTGCCCCGGAACGCCGCGCATACACATGCAGCTGCCGTGTATGCGACTATATTCCGAAAAAAACATATATTGAGGTAGAATAAATGACACACCGAGAGATAATGGCTCGCCTCGGCGAGATCTTCCGCGACGTTTTCGACGATGACGGCATAGTCCTCTCCGACAGTACCACCTCCGCCGATATCGACGGCTGGGATTCCATCATGCATATCACTCTGATAGGCGAGGTAGAGAGCGCCTTTTCGGTGCATTTCAGCATGAAGCAGGTACTGTCAATGCAGAATGTCGGCGAGCTTGCCGACGCGATAGAGGCGCTGCTGCGATAGATCATCAGCTATTATCCGAAACATCTGCGGCAACGAAAAGAAAAAGACTTGCAATTTATCCAAATAAGTGCTATAATATCAAATAATGTAATATTTCAACGGAATTATTTTTTAAATTCGTGAGACATAAGAGGAAAAGTTCATGGCATACGACAAAGCATTGATAGCCGGAAAGCTAAGACGCTGGGAGCTGTACATAAAGAATTTCCGGTTGCCCGAATGGGATGAGATACCCGAAATAGGGCTGTATATGGAGCAGGTGCTCTCACTGCTCAAGCAGTATCTCGACTATCTGCCGCCCGAGCTGAAGGAGGAGCAGTTCATAACCGCCTCCACCATCAATAACTATGTCCGCACCAAGGTAATGCCCGAGCCGATAAAGAAGCGCTATTACCGCACGCATATAGCCTATCTTATAGTTATACTAACGCTCAAGCAAAATCTCAGCATTGCAATGATAAAGCAGCTGCTGCCCACCGGCTTGTCGCAGGAGGAGCTGAGAACGACATATACCAACTATGTTCACCGCCACCGCATAACCGCAGACTATTTCGTCGAGCAGATACGCATGATAGCCGGTCCGATACTCGGCCACCCTGATCGCGAGGATATCTCCACCGATACCGCAAAAAGTCTGATAGTCACCTCGGCAATGATAGGCGGCCTTACTCGTCTGCTGTCCGAAAAGCTGATCCTGCTCGACGGGAAAACAGTCGATGAATGTGATATCAGCCTGAAGAATGACATCTGAGCTAAAAATATCGGCAGCCGTCATACACCGAATATAATCTCATAGCTAAAACAGTCCCGCCGCACACGGCTTCTCTCCGTATGCGGCGGGGTCATTTTTGTCTGTGTGTATTTCGGCTCGAACTGCATCCCGACTCGGCAAGAAGCTCAATTCGGCACACATTTCGGTTCGGAGCGGCACGCAGTTCAGCTGTCGGAAGCACAGCGATCCGCTGCACCGTCGGTCACGCTCATTTCATACCGAGCTTATCACGCAAAAACTGTCCGGTAAAGGACTCGGGGCAGCGCGCGACCTCCTCGGGCGTACCGCTGGCAACGATACGTCCGCCGCCGTCACCGCCGTCAGGCCCGAGATCTATTATATGATCGGCGGTCTTGATAAGGTCGAGATTATGCTCGATAACGAGCACGGTATTTCCCGCATCCACAAGACGCTGAAGCACGTCTATCAGCTTTGCGACATCGGCAGTGTGCAGTCCGGTCGTAGGCTCGTCGAGCAGATAGAAGGTCCTGCCGGTCGCGCGCTTTGCAAGCTCGGAAGCAAGCTTTACGCGCTGAGCCTCGCCGCCGGAGAGCGTTGTGGAGGACTGTCCGAGCTTGACATATCCGAGTCCGACCTCGCACATTGCACGCAGCTTGCGCGCGATGGACGGCATAGCCGAGAAGAATTCGAGTCCCTCCTCCGCCGTCATATCGAGCACCTCGGATATATTCTTTCCCTTGTAGCGTACCTCGAGAGTGTCGCGATTATATCTGTGCCCCCTGCACACGTCGCAGGTGACGTATACGTCGGGCAGAAAATGCATCTCTATCTTCTTAACGCCGTCGCCCTCGCACGCCTCGCAGCGCCCTCCCTTGACATTGAAGGAGAAGCGCCCGGGCTTGAAGCCGCGCTTTCTCGCATCCTGCGTCTCGGCAAACAGATTGCGTATATCGGTAAACACACCCGTGTAGGTTGCGGGATTTGAGCGCGGGGTTCTGCCGATGGGGCTCTGATCTATGCAGATGACCTTGTCGAGCTTCTCTATACCCTCGATGCGGTCATATTTACCCGCAAAGGTCGTGGCGCGGTTAAGCTCATGCGCGAGGACGGGATATAGAATGGAATTGACGAGCGACGATTTTCCCGAACCCGAAACACCCGTGACGCAGATGAACTTGCCGAGCGGAAACCGCACGTCTATCCCTCGCAGATTGTGCTCCGCAGCGCCGTAAACGGTGACATACTCCCCGCTGCCGCTCCTGCGCTTGCTCGGTACGGCTATCTGCCGCCTGCCCGAAAGATAATCGCCCGTTATCGACGCTGTGTTTGCCGCGACCTCTGCCGGCGTTCCCGCGGCGACTATCTCGCCGCCGTGGATCCCCGCACCCGGTCCGATATCCACGATGTAATCGCTCTCGAGCATCGTCTCCTCATCATGCTCGACGACAATGACGCTGTTGCCCATGTCGCGCAGATTTTTAAGCGCCGTTATCAGCTTTCCGTTGTCGCGCTGATGCAGACCGATGCTCGGCTCGTCAAGCACGTAAAGCACGCCGATAAGCGACGAGCCTATCTGCGTTGCGAGCCTGATGCGCTGTGCCTCGCCGCCCGAGAGCGTTCCCGCCTTGCGCGCAAGATCGAGATATTCAAGCCCGACGGTGCCGAGGAAATGCAGGCGCGAGCGTATCTCCTTGAGTATCTCGCGGGCTATCGGCTCGCGCGCGGCATCAAAGGTAAGGTTATCGAAAAATTCTATCTCGTCGCGTATCGGCATACGGCAGAGCTCGATGATGTTCTTTCCGCCCACCGTGACCGAAAGTATCTCGGGGCGGAGACGGTCGCCGTGACAGCTATGACATGCGATATCCTCGACAAACTGCTCGTAATACTCGTCCTGCGACTGATCGAAGCGCGCCTGAATTATGCCGATAACGCCGGGAAACTTGACATTATTGCGGTGAACAACGCCGTCAAACACCCGCTCGACGTAGTACAGCTCGTCGCCCGTACCGTATGCGAGTGCATGCAGCGCCTCGGGCGAATATTCGGAGAGCGGCATATCAAGGTCAAAGCCGTGCCTTTTGCCCACTGCAATGAACAGCGGACCGTTCCAGCCCGACTCGTCCATATTGCTCTTAAAGCCGTTGCATTGAATGGCGCCGCCGCGCAGCGAAAGTGAGCGGTCGGGAGCGACGCGATCGAATGAGATTATCCGCTTCTCACCGAGACCCGCGCACTCGGGGCACGCTCCTGCCGGATTGTTGAACGAGAACATTCTCGGCTCGAGCGCGGTAACGCTTATCCCGTGTTCCTCACAAGCGTAGTTCTGTGAAAAGGTCAGCTCCTCGCCCTCCGCGCCGTCGTCGCCGAGCAGCGCGATCGTCAGATTACCGTCCGCGAGCGAGAGCGCGGTCTCCACCGAGTCGCCGAGGCGGTCTCGAATGCCGTCGCGCTTTACCATACGGTCGACGACTATCTCCACCGTGTGCTTCTTGTTCTTGTCGAGCTCTATCGTCTCGCCGAGGTCGTACATCGAGCCGTCGACGCGAACGCGGACAAAGCCGCCCTTTTTCGCCGCCTCTATCGTCTTTTCGTGCCTGCCCTTCTTGGCGCGGACGACCGGCGCAAGAATGAGAAATTTTGTACGGTCGGGCAGCTCCATTATCCTGTCGATTATCTGATCCACCGTCTGACTCGTTATCTCCTTGCCGCAGACCGGGCAGTGCGGCGTTCCGCAGCGCGCGTACAGCAGTCGGAGATAGTCATATATCTCGGTAACGGTGCCGACGGTCGAGCGCGGGTTCTTTGAGGTTGTTTTCTGATCTATCGAAATAGACGGAGAAAGTCCCTCTATCGAGTCAACGTCCGGCTTGTCGAGCTGACCGAGAAACATGCGCGCATACGACGAGAGCGACTCGACAAAGCGGCGATGCCCCTCGGCATATATGGTGTCGAAGGCAAGCGACGATTTTCCCGACCCCGACAGTCCGGTAAATACAACGAGCTTGTCTCTCGGTATCTCGAGCGATATATTTTTAAGATTGTTTACACGCGCACCGCGCACTACAATACGATTTGATGCCATTGCTTTTTCCTTTTCTCTTTAAAACGGAAGCATGTGTTTTTTGATGCCTGCCGACCGAGGGAGCACCCGCGCACCCGCCTTGCGGTAAAGCCGCCGATACAATTTAGCTCGGACGGGTACAGCCGATGCGACTCTATTTTTTCGGATATCTGCCGCGCTCTCGCCGCTTTCCGTACGGTCGCGATGATACCGCCGAGCCGCCTCCGCTGCCGGAGCTACTGCCGCCGTCTCCTGCGGCTGCGTCCTTTTGTATAGATGCGATCCTATCGCGCAGATATGCCGCGCGCTCGAAATCAAGCGCCGCAGCCGCAGTCTTCATCTCGGAGGTAAGCTCCTCGATAAGCGTTCCGAGCTCCTCCGGCGTAAGTGCGGCAGCGGCTGCCTCCCCGTCCGTCAGGCGGTGTGTCGGACGCTTTCCGCTCTCCTCTTTCCTGCCTATCTCGATGATGTCGCGCACCGCCTTGACTATCGTCTGCGGTGTGATGCCATGCTCGGCGTTGTACGCCATCTGAACACTGCGGCGGCGGTTTGTCTCTTCGATAGCGCGCTGCATCGAGCCGGTGACCGTCTCGGCGTACATTATTACCTTGCCCTCCGCATTTCGCGCGGCTCTGCCGACCGTCTGTATAAGCGCGGTCTCGGAGCGCAGCAAGCCCTCCTTGTCCGCATCGAGTATCGCGACAAGCGACACCTCGGGGATATCAAGTCCCTCGCGCAGCAGATTTATGCCTACGAGCACATCAAACAGCCCGAGCCGCAGATCGCGGATTATCTCCATACGCTCGATGGTCTCGACATTGTGGTGAATATATTTTACGCGGATGAGATTCTGCGCAAAAAACTCGGTAAGGTCCTCCGCCATCTTTGTTGTAAGAGTTGTAACGAGCACGCGCTCGCCGCGCTCCGCCCGCTGCCTTATCTCGCCCATAAGATCATCAACCTGACCGTCTACGGGACGCACCTCTATCTCGGGGTCAACAAGTCCCGTCGGTCGGATAAGCTGCTCCACCGTCTGCGACGAATGCTCGCGCTCGTATGCAGCGGGCGTTGCACTGACGAATACTACCTGACCGAGCTTTTTTTCGAATTCCTCAAAGCTCAGCGGACGGTTGTCGTATGCGGACGGCAGACGGAAGCCGAATTCGACAAGATTCTCCTTGCGTCGGCGGTCGCCTCCGCCCATAGCGCGGACCTGCGGCAGCGTTACGTGCGACTCATCTATGAACATAATAAAATCACGCGGAAAATAGTCAAGCAGTGTCGACGGAGTAGAACCCGGCGCACGTCCGGCAAGCACACGGGAGTAGTTTTCAACGCCGGAGCAGTAGCCTATCTCCTGCATCATTTCGAGATCGTATCGCGTCCGCTCCTCTATACGCTGCGCCTCTATCAGCTTGCCCTGAGACCGGAAAAACTCCACCCGCTCTATCATTTCGTTCTCTATCTCGTCGAGCGCGCGCAGCCGCGTCTCCTCGGATACCGCATAGTGCGTTGCGGGATAGATGGCTGCGTATTTCAGCGAGCGGACGGTGTTGCCGGTCACCGTGTCTATCTCGCTTACGCGGTCAATAACATCGTCGAAGAATTCGACGCGCACCGCAAGGTTTTTACTGTTTGCGGGGAATACCTCTACAACGTCACCGCGCACGCGGAATCGGTCACGGACAAGATTCATATCGTTGCGCTCATAGGATATCGAGACAAGATGCTCGATAAACTCGTCCCTGTCCATCATCATGCCGGGGCGCACGGCGAGCACAAGCTTTGAATACTCCTGCGGGTCACCGAGCGAATAGATGCACGAGACCGACGCTACTATGATAACATCCCGCCGCTCAAAGAGCGCGGATGTGGCGCTGTGTCTCAGTCGGTCTATCTCCTCGTTTATCAGCGCGTCCTTTTCTATATACTGATCCTTCCCGGGGATGTACGCCTCGGGCTGATAATAATCGTAGTAGGATACAAAGTATTCCACCGCGTTCTCGGGAAAGAATTCCCTGAACTCACTGCAAAGCTGTGCGGCAAGGGTCTTGTTATGCGCAAGCACGAGTGTCGGGCGATTCAGCCGCGCTATCACATTCGCCATGGTGAACGTCTTGCCCGAACCCGTAACGCCGAGCAGCGTCTGCGCGCGGTCGCCGTCCTCTATCCCGCGAACGAGCTTGTCTATCGCCTGCGGCTGATCGCCCGTCGGCTGAAATTCGGAATGCAATATAAATTTATCAGGCATATTCTCACCCTCTCAATACGCTGCCGTCGGCAGATAATGCGGCACAGTCCGCCGCCGTGCGGTCCCGAAAGAAGCCCCTGCGCGGACAAAAACGTAATAGCTCTAACCTCTTCATTTTAGCACAAAAAGCGCAAAAAGTAAATACATAGGGGCGTCGCCGCAGCGCCGTATCCGAAATATATTGTTCTCAAAAACGGGCGCACCCGCTTTTTCATCCGAAGATTACCTCGCCAATGCCGCGCCGCAGTCATTTGCTTTTTCGAAGATTCCCACGGTACAGCGCGTCACCGACCGTCATGCCCCTTTTGAAAAGCTCTTTTTCATTCGACATCCGAAAAGATCCGAAAAGCATGCCGTAAAATCACTGCATAGCACCCTGCCGTGCTGTCAGTTCTGCATATATATGCTCTCGCCTCTTCTTTGTTCATAAATAATCAGCTCCGCGCCGTCAAGGTCTGCCTTATGCATATCCACGCCGCTTATCTGATGATTATCATAGGTGGTATAATAATAGATTCCCTTATCCGCATTACAGCAGGAGGTATAGAGGGTTATCTCGTACTTGCCGTCGCCGAGTCTGCAGCACCCGCGCTGCTGATCAACGCTACCGAGAATGTGGAAAAACTGAGCTATGCCCTCCTCCTCCGAATCGCCCGAGACGGAATTCATCCGAACGAAAGCCGCGCGGACGAATCTCGACTGCGAGGACAGATCTCCCGGCAGCCCCATAGCGCCCATTCCGCGGCTGTACTGTGTCAGAGCGAGGTCTGCAGCGAACGTATTGTCTCTGTCCGCCGCCGATAGGTGCCTATAATTATTGAGATTGAACAGCTGACGATCAAACGGCGGATTATTCGTAAGCACGCCTACCGGATTATCGTATATCTTCATCCCGCCTGAGGTCGACTCCAGCGTTATGCACTCGTTTTTGTCGGCAATGAGCCAATGAAGCTGCGCCACCGGCAGCTGCTCCGCAAACGGAGTATCGACAAGATTTATACCCGCGAGCGTCTGCCGCACCTCCGCGACGGTCGCACACCGACCGAGCAGCAGCGGTATCAGCTCAAACTGTGTGATGTTATCCGCGCCGTCCTGCGGCTTGCCGTAATGTGCATTTCCAACGAAGTTCAGCCCCGCAATGCCGAGTCCCATTTCGTTTACAGCGTCGTAATACAACGGATAATCCTGCATGACGCATGCCATTCCTATCATGGCATAATGATTCTCTATCCGTCCTCCATGCCTGAGCGCAAATGTATACCCGCGAGGTGTAATAACTATTTTGTCCCCGTAAGAGCGCTCGTAATCAAGCGTTCTGCCGAAATAAAAATCCTCGGTTTTGTAAGTCGCTGCCGTACACATATTTTTTCTCCTCCATCATTTTTTATAATATTATAGATTCAGACACACAGAAGCCCAAAATAAAGCTCAGAGCCGCCCGACAGGACGGCTCTGTAAAATACCTGCATCAGCGCACCGCCCGTGTATAACGCGCGAAATTTGCGTCAGCGCCGCTCGCTCATCACAGCTCCGAGAATATAACAGCGCCGCGGCGGTCGAGCCAGCGATTGCACAGATACACCCCGACACTGAAGATAACGGCAAACACGGCGAGGTAGATGCGCGCATCGACAAGGAGCGATAGAAAGAAATATCCCCCCGCGAAGAGCAGCGCGAGCAGCCATCCGCCGAACAGCACGACCATTATACTGCTGCTCTGCTTGATCGGAACGGTCTCGTTTACCCATGTAAGATTCGGCTTTTTCAGGTTTACGGCAAGCCCCGCCGCGCACCCGAGCAGCATGAACGCAAGCGAGCAGAAACAGACAAGCACCGCAGTGATTACATCAAAGCCCAGCACTGCCGATGCAGCCACACCGCAGAGGATTATAAGCGGAGCGGAGAGCACGATGTGCACGCTCTGCTTTGCGCGAAGCACCGAGCGCGGCTCTACGGGCAGCGATTGCAGCAGCCAGAGACTCCTTCCCTCAAGCGAGATCGAGGGTGCGGAGATATCGTTCATCGAGCCGATAAGGCAGAGCATAGCGGTGACAATGACGGGCAGCATTCTGCCTATCACGGGCAGCTGCTCCGTGAGCGGCGCAATGACCTCAGCTATCACATCCCGTTTAATCAGCACAAAAACGGCTGCGGCAAGCATGAACACAAGCCCGAGACCGCAGTTAAGCATGTACGTAGGGCTTGACAGAAAGCGAGAAAACTCCTTGCGGCAGAGCGCGGAAAACGCGCCCGTCTGCTTTGCCCTGCCCGCCTTGTAGACCGCCTTTTTTCTGCCGTCGTTCTTTATTGCAATGCGGCGGAAGGAGAGCGCGATAATCGCGCAGATAAGTGCAGCCGAACCGAGCGCGATAATCGTAAACAGCAGCATCGGTACAGCCTCACCGACAGCCGCGCGCCCGAACAGATACAGAGGCATGGCATAGCTGCGCATTGCGACTGCGACCGACTCGCTGTTTGCTATAACAGTCTCCATGATGCTGCTCATCTGCGTGCACAGATAATAGTACCCGCCAAGCAGCACAAGCGATATTATAACGGTTATTATGCTCTTGTTCTTAAGATGCGATGAGATAACTGCAACGACAAAGCCGAGCACGCAGGTCAGCGCAAGTATCAGAAAGCCGAGCAGCGGGATAAGCAGTATCGAGAACACTACCGACAGTGCCGACGGCGAGCCGAAAATCAGCCATACCGCGACGGCGGGTACAATGACAAGTGCCTCGTACAGCAGACCCATCGCATAAACGCTGACAAGGCGGGAAGCGATGATATATATCGGCGGTATCGGCATAGCAAGCAGCGACTCGTTATCCCGTGCGAGATACAGGCTCGAATAGGTATTGAACACGCTGCCGAAAACGCCGAGTGCGACCGCAAGCACCGACACGAGACAGAAATAAAGCGACTCAAGTCCGACCTCACCGAGCGCGAAAAACAGTCCCATGCTCATAAAGAAGAACATGACCGCAAGAAAGAAGAACAGCACCGAGAAAAGCGCTATCGTCACGCCTGAGCTGCGCGGCTTCTTTCCGTTTTTCGTTTTGCGGTTCTTTGACCATATCTCGGCGAGCTGTTTTTTTACAAGTGCCCAAAACATTATCAGTCCTCCAGCTCGAGAAAGACCGTCTCGAGACTCTCGTCGCCCTTGACCTCAGCCATCGTTCCGCAGCGCACAAGCCTGCCGTGACGGATGATAGCGACCTTATCGCAGAGCTTTTCAGCCACCTCGAGAACGTGCGTCGAGAAAAATATCGCGCCGCCGCGGTTGCAGATATCACGCATATAGCCCTTTAGCAGATGCGCCGCCTTAGGGTCGAGACCGACAAACGGCTCATCCATAATAACAAGCCGCGGCTCGTGTATAAGCGCAGATATGATGGCGAGCTTCTGCTTCATTCCGTGCGAGTATGCGGATATCGGCTGTCCGAGATCGCCCTCAAGCTCAAAGTCGGAGGCGTACTTATGTATACGCGCCTCGCGGTCATTCGCGGAAATTCCGAAAATATCCGAGATAAACGCGAGATATTTCTCGCCGGTCATAAACTCGTAGATATCGGGATTATCGGGGATATAGGCTATCTTCTTTTTGACAGCGACCGGCGAATCCTTGATATTCTCACCGTCAATAAAAATCTCTCCGCCGTCATATGAAAGTATACCGCAGACACTCTTGAGCGTCGTCGTCTTTCCCGCTCCGTTGTGACCGATAAAGCCGTATATCTCGCCGGGTGCAATGTGCAGCGACAGATCGTCCACCGCACGCGTATTACCATAGGTCTTTGTCAGATGCTCTATTCTCAGCATTTGTCTCTCCTTGCTCGGGTGCCACCCGATATCATTCGCCGATCATTCGACCGACACGCGGAGCATTCGGCGCTCCGTCGCGCACTCAATCTCTGAAAACTATCCTTCCGTCGTCCGACATGCTCTCTATCATAGCCATCGACTCTATGCGCAGCCCGTCCGCGCGAAGCTCGTCGCCGCCGCCCTGAAAGCACTTTTCTATCATTATTCCCGCGCCCGCGACCGATGCGCCCGCCTGCTCGGTAATTGCAAGCAATCCGCGCAGAGCCTCGCCGCGCGCGAGAAAATCGTCTACTATCAGAACGCGATCGGAGGAAGTTATGTAATTCTTATCAACAACTATCGTATACGTCTTGCCGTGTGTAAAGGAAACGACCTGTGCCCTGTAGAGGTTATCCGAGAGGTTGCTCGTCTTGCTCTTCTTTGCAAATACGACCGGAACGCCGAACTGCACCGCTGCAAGGCTCGCAACCGCGATGCCGGATGCCTCGACGGTAAGTATCTTAGTCACGCCATCATCCGCAAACAGCCGATGCAGCTCCTTGCCTGCCTCGCTGAGCAGGTCGATATCTATCATATGGTTGAGAAAGCAATCGACCTTGAGTACTCCGCCCGGATAAACCCTTCCGTCGCGCTTGATTCTCTCCTTCATCAGTTCCATAACACGTCCGTCCTTCCGACATAGCTTAATATAGTTATTTTTTTGTTTTTTTCAAACTTAATATAGCACCGCGCGCATCCGCCGACAGAGCCGAAAATAACACTGCCGGCAGCATCCGCCGTACGGTAAGTCACAGCTTGATTTTAGACACCCTGCGTTTCATCTTAAAGAGATCGTGCGCCATTTTGAAAACGTCGCGCCCGAGTCGTATCTTTGATTCGCGATGGTTGATGACCGACACCGGTATCTCGCCGATTCGGCTTCCGAGCCTGCCCGCAAGCAGCAGCGCCTCAAAATCAAAGGCAAAGCCATCCGTCTCCATACGTGAGAATATCTGCTCCGCCGTCGGTGCGCGAAATGCCTTGCAGCCGCACTGCGAATCGGAGAGCTTGAAGCCTCCGACGATACACAGAAGTCGTATATACGCCTTTGACGCAATTCGCCGGATAAAGGTATAGCTCTCGTAGCCGTCGCCGCTGAGATTGCGCGAGCCGATAAAGATATCGGTTTCCTTATGCTGCGCAAACGCACGCGCAAAGCGGTCTATCACCTCCGTACCGTAGGCAAGATCGGCATCGGTAAACATTATCACATGCTCCGGAGAGCCGTCCTCGCGCGACGCCTCGAGCATCGCTGTACGAACGGCGCAGCCCTTGCCGCGATTGTGTTCATAGCCGCAGATGCGAACGCCGCTCTGTCCGAGCGAGCGAACGATATCGGCGCTGCCGTCGGTGCTGCCATCGTCCGACACGATAAGCTCCCAGCGTCGATAAGCCCCGCCCTCACGATATTTCTCGAGCGCTGCGGTGAGCGTTTTGACCGTATCCGCTATTATAGAAGATTCATTGTACATAGGTATGCACAGTGTGAGTTTGTTTATACTGTTCATGTCCTGCCTTTTCCCGCCGAGAGCCACGAAGGAGCGCAGCCGTAGCGCCGTCCGAAAATATGCATGCATCGCCGCCGGGACAGAGATACATATAAGATTATTTCCCGACACGGTAAAATAATACCTCACTATATGATACCACCAAAACGGTAAAAAATCAACAATTATATGTAAGGATTACGTAAGTTTTGCTCAGCGGTTTTTATCGTTATGCCGGAACACGTATCTGCTCTCTGCAAATACGACGATTGAAGGCGGAACATGCTGAAATATCGGAGCGTAAAAGCTCTCGGTGAAGGAAGCAATATAACGACCGAGATCGGATTTTGCTAAAATTCAGTTCAAAATGACGTTGATAATGCATGTTCGGAACGTGTCTACCTCCCCTGTGTAAGGGGAGGGGGACCGCCGTAGGCGG
>URAP01000021.1 GCA_900545935.1 uncultured Eubacteriales bacterium | reverse complement strand
AAACAATAAAACGAATAAAGAAAAAATAGAAAAGGAAGCCGCCGTAAGCGCGGCAGATAAGCAAAATGAAGACAAAAACGGAAAAGTTGGCAAATGCGGTCCGCGCGGCGGGAGGAGTTCCGCGACCGGAGGAGCATTTCTGCTCCGCGATAATAGTCGCGGCAGGCTCTGGCACACGCATGGGCAGCACACGCACAAAGCAAATGACCGAGCTGTGCGGCAAACCGGTAATAGTTCATACCCTGCTCGCATTCCAGGCATGCGAGGCGATAAAGGAGATAATAGTTGTCGCTAAAGAGGACGAGCTCGGGACATATACCGACTTTAAGCGGGCATATGGGCTGTCGAAGCTGCGGCAGGTCGTGAGCGGAGGAACAACACGGCAGGAATCTGTCATGCTCGGCACAAAGGTGCTCTCGTACAGCTCCGAATACGTAGCGATACACGACGGAGCGAGATGCCTTATAACCCCCAACGAGATAACCGAGGTGCTGCGGCAAGCATGCATATACGGTGCGGCGGCAGCCGCCGAGAAGATGACCGACACGGTCAAGCGCTGCGACGGGCGCGGTTTTGTCACCGAAACGGTCGACCGAAACGCTCTGATGCGCGCGCAGACTCCTCAGTGCTTTAAGACAAGCCTATATCTCGCCTCTGCCTACACCGCCGAGCGCGACGGCTTTGAGGCAACGGACGATTGCTCGGTCACCGAGCATGCCGGATTCCCGGTCAAGATGATAGACTGCGGCAAGACAAACTTGAAGATAACCACACCGGAGGATCTCGTCATAGCAAGAGCACTGCTCACCGCACGCAATCTCACCGCACGTGCGGCAGACTCGCACACCTGAGACATATGGCGTTATCACGTCTAATGCCTGTCGGACATGAATCCTCGCTTGTATTGACCGTGCCGCCGCGCTTATATTGACGGCAGCGATGAAATGTGCCTCCTACCGCATCTCACGGCTTGTTCGAAGCGGCAGATAATAAATCTGATATAAAACATCAAAATACAGCATCGGAGAAGAACAGATGAAAGAATATATTATTCCGCGCATAGGTCACGGCTACGACGTTCACCGACTGACCGAGGACAGAGAGCTGATACTCGGCGGTGTGAAGATAGACTACACGCTCGGACTGCTCGGGCATTCGGATGCCGATGTGCTGACGCACGCGGTAATGGATGCACTGCTCGGGGCGGCGGCACTCGGCGATATCGGCAGCCATTTTCCGGACACAAGCGAAAAATACAAGGGAGCGGACAGCATTACCCTTGCCTCAGAGGTTGCACAGCTGCTGCGTGAGGCGGGGTATGCCATAGGTAATATCGATATTACCCTGCTCGCTCAGAAGCCGAAAATAGCGCCGCACACCCCCGCTATGCGTGACCGTCTCTCCGAGGCGCTCGGTATCCCGCGCGAGAGTATTTCGATAAAAGCGACTACCGAGGAGGGGCTTGGCTTTACCGGAAGCGGTGAAGGCATGGCATGCCACGCTGTTGCGCTCATCTATCCGAGCCGGCAATAAGCAAAATTCTGCCGCCAAGGTCGCAGCGCCGTCATGCAAAATAATTTGTAAGGCAAAACACTCTGCAAGACAAAATACTCCGCGGGCAGCTGCCGACCGCCGCACCGGAGCAACTGCAATATTCTCGGCAGCACGAGCCGTGCAAATCGGCAAGGCTGTTCTCACGCAAAAAAAGTCCGTCCCCGTCGAGCCTCGGCTCAACGGAGACGGTATATATGAGGCATCACCGCGGGCATAGCGACATTCCGACATCCCGCACTTTCACCGTCCGTTGCCTCGCGGTAGGATGCGGAGATTTCCGTGCCGCCTTTATCAATGTATGCCTCCCGCCGTTTTTTGTGACGATGCTCAGACACGCCGATATAGGCAGATAGTTCGGCACACGGCAAAAAACACCCGTACCGTGCAATACAGTGCCGCAAGCCTCGAGCAAGCCGACACTGAAATGAGTCACTCACACGATATTATTTCTCGCTGCCGCAAAGCAGCGTCATAATGCAACAAACATAAGAAAGGACACCGCCGCGCTGCGGCGGCGATAAGTCAAAGCCATGAACAAGCAGCTGATTCTTTCACCCTCCGCACTCTCCTGCGACTTTTCGCATCTCGGAGATGATGTCCGCCGCGCCGAGGAGGCAGGCGTTGAATATCTGCATCTCGACGTTATGGACGGAATTTTCGTGCCGAACATCAGCTTCGGGCCCTGTGTCATCTCCTCTCTGAGAGGCGCCTCCGGTCTTGTATTCGATGTTCACCTCATGATAACCGATCCCATCCGTTATATACCGCAATTTATAAAAGCCGGTGCGGATATCATAACGATACACGTCGAGGCAACCGACGATCCCGCTGCGGCGCTGCGCGCGATACGCGATGCGGGAGTCAGATGCTGCATTTCGATAAAGCCCGCGACACCGACCGAGACTATCCTCCCGTATCTTTCTATGCTCGACATGGTACTGGTCATGAGCGTCGAACCGGGCTTCGGCGGTCAGAAGTTTATGCCGGATACCCTCGAGCACGTGCGCGAGCTTGTCCGTCTGCGTTCGGAGCTCGGACTTGACTACGACATAGAGATAGACGGAGGCATAAATCGCGACAACATAAAGCAGGCGGTCGATGCGGGCGTAAACGTGGTCGTCGCCGGCTCTGCGGTTTTCGGCAAGCCCGATATAGCCGAGGCGGTCCGCGAGCTTCGCGAGGCGGCTGTATGACTGTATTTCCCGGATAGAAAAAGCAAAAAATGTGCTGCAAGCAACTGCCTGCGGCACATTTTTATCTCTTATCGTGATTTAATATCAGGCGTTTAAAGCCCATCAATCAAACAGAAATTACAACGCAGCAGTCTTTCTGTACCCTGCTTAAAACAAAATCACTTTAAAACGAATACTGCCAGATAGCTCTGCCCGTTCCTATAAAAGGTCATCTCGGCACGGCACTCGCCGCTGTCCTTAATCCCCGAGAGAACCGTATATGCTTCGTTGATCCCGAAAACACTTGTACCGTTTATCGAGGTAATGACATCGCCGACCTCCATTTGAACGCCGCCGGTCTGACTGCAGACATCGATCTGCTGTACCGCGATACCGCGCGGGATATTATATATCTTCGACCACGCGGAGGTAACTGTGACGAAATCAATTCCCGTCAGCCCCTCTATCCGCAGCTCGGATGTGCCCTCGCTCACCTCGTCACCGGAGGCGATTCTTTCCTTTTTCGCCGTTTCGCGTGCGCGAACGAGCATTTCGCCGACCGAATCGGCACCGCTCTCGCTCTCTCCGCCCATACCGAGTACGGTTCCCGAGAGAGAGCCGACCGTTCCCGAGTCGCGCAGCAGGTATACCACACAGCCGACGCAAGCCGAGAAGAGTGCGGCGGTCGCTAAGGCAAGTGCAACCGTTAGCGCCTTGCGGCTGCGGCTGCGCTCCTTCCTCGCGAGCTCGCGCTTGTATATCGAGAAGTGAGGGCTTGCTAAGCCGCCGAAGCACACAGCCTCGCGCTCGCGGCAGGCGGTCGTATTTGCTCTGAACTTTGCCATATTATCCTGCCTCACAATCCTCTTCGTTAATAATTCGGTTCACATGGTGCGGCAGAACGCAGATACCCTCTCAGCCGAAAAAGCACAGCATCAAAGCCTCCCATTAGATGTATAGTAGTATAACACCCACATTTGAACGTCGGCTGAATCATTTATTAATGCTTTGAACTTCTTTTGTAAAGTCCTTGTTTTGATTTTTTGACAAATTTTATTTAAGCGGCGCAGTCGGAACAAGCTCGTCGCCGCGCGGATCGTGCGTCTGCGGAAGCGTAAATACAAACTCGCAAAACTTCCCGTAAACACTGCGGACCCATATCTCCTCGTGGTGCGCGTCGATAATGGTCTTGGCTATGTAAAGACCGAGTCCCGTACCGGTCTTGTCAAGTCCGCGGCTCTTGTCGCTCTTGTAGAAGCGGTCGAAAACGTAATCGATATCGTCGTCCGCAATACCCTGCCCCTCGTTGTAGACCGAGGTATAGACCTTGCCCGCCTTGGCGATTATCGATATCTTATACGCTCCGCCATCACGCGAGAATTTGACCGCATTATCGCAGAGGTTATACAGTATCTGATAGATGGCGTCACGGTCGGCATAGACAAACATACGGTCGTTATCGCATTCAAACGAAACATCGAGATGCTTCTTTTCTATGCGCTGCTCGTTAGATATGAGTATTTCACGTGCCATTTCGGCAATGTCGAACGACTCCATATTAAACTTACGCTCGCCCGCCTGAATACGCGTTATCTCAAGCAGCGAGTTGACAAGGCGGGACAGGCGACGCACCTCGCTCGCGATAATGCCGAGATAATGCTCGTATTTTTCCGGCGGAATGGCTCCGTCGAGAATGCCGTCGATAAAGCCGCCGATGGTGGTCATCGGGGTACGCAGGTCGTGCGAGACGTTGGCAAGGAATACTCGGCGCGTCTCCTCGGTCTTTGCGAGCGAGCTTGCCATATTGTTGAATGCAGTTGCAAGGTCGGCTACCTCACTGTGACCGATAACAGGCACACGAACATCAAACTGCCCTGCGGCAAATGATTTGGCAGCCATGCTCATCTTCTTGAGCGGGCTGGTTATGCGTTCGCTGATAAAGTATACGGCGATAAGCGCTGCCAGCAGCACCCACAAGCACTCGGTGATGAGCGTTTTGACCATCGTGCTGATAAATATCTTCATGGTATCGGCTGCCGCGATCGCATAGGCTGCGCCGACAGTCTCGCCGTCTCTTCCGCTTATAGCGACCGCGCTGATGCTGTACTGGGTCGCCAGTACACCGCCGAGGTCGGAGGAATCGAGCCGAAGCGCCACGTTTGCCGCCGTAGCTGCAGAGCCGCCTGTCGAACTATCGGCAGAGCTGCCTGCATTGCCCGCCTCATCACCCGCAGCGCCGCCGGAGTCTCCCGCCGATCCATCGTCAGATAGTGACGGGAGCAGCTCCGGAGCTATCTGCTCGGAGAGCGAGACCTCCTGCTCGTTGCCGGAAAGGAGAACATTTCCCTTAGCATCGGTAACAAAGATTATAACGCCGCTGTCCGCATCGGACATAGCATCCACCGCCGTCTGCAGCTCGCTGCGCTTGTAGTATACAAAGCGATTATAATTCTCGGTCGTAGATGCTGCGTATTTCGCTTCGACCGTTCTGCCTATAGATGCCGCCGTGCGCGAAAGCATGCTGCTGTTTACCTCATTTGAATAGTCGGTCATCATGACGCCGACAACGCCGATAATTATCGAAAAGGCTACGACGATTATCAGCAGAAAGGCGGTCAGATACCGCGAAAACAAGCTCTTATACATTTATATACCATAACCCGCCGCAGCGGGACCCTTTCCTGCGGTGCATGCGATGCGCTCGCATCGGCATTCGCCGATAACTGCGCTTTTTTCACGACCGGCACGACAGCTAAAAAGGGGCTGTTAAAAAACTCGTTTTTAACAGCCCGCTTTAATCACCGGGGGATAGAAAAAATGTTCGGACCTTTTAGCATCCCCTTTTCGGATAGCTGACCGCCCTGCGCGGTACACGCATAATTACTGAAGAAGTTCGAACTTATATCCTACGCCCCATACAGTCTTGAGAACCCACTTGTCGGACACGCCCTCGAGCTTCTCACGCAGACGCTTGACGTGAACGTCGACCGTTCTCGAGTCGCCGAGATAGTCAAAGCCCCATACCTTGTCGAGCAGCTGATCGCGCGTGAACACGCGGTTGTAGTTGGAAGCGAGGAAGTAGAGCAGTACAAGCTCTTTCGGAGGAATATCAACGCTCTTGCCCTTGAGCTTGAGCTCATATTTGTCAAGGCTGATCTCGATATTATCGAACTTGACAATGCCGTCATCGCGCTGATTGTCGTGAGCCGAGTAGCGGCGGAGCACCGCCTTGATCCTCGCGGAGAGCTCCTTCATCTCAAAGGGCTTGACAATAAAATCGTCCGCACCGAGCTCGAGACCGAGCACCTTGTCGAAAACCTCGCCCTTTGCCGTTATCATAATGATCGGCTTAGAGGAGACCTCGCGAATCTCGCGGCATACCTGCCAGCCGTCCTTCTTAGGCATCATAATGTCGAGCAGAACAAGATCCGGCTCGTACATCTTAAAGCAGCTGACTCCGTCAGCGCCGTCATTTGCGGTCTTGACCTCATATCCGTCATTCTCAAGATACAGCTTGAGCATGTCACAGATATTAACGTCGTCGTCAATTACAAGAATCTTTGTTCCCATCATCATCCACCTCTGATAAATTTGCTTTCTTTTTGTCGGCGTCCGTCGACTCGATACCTCCGCCCGGTCGCGATTCCGGAGAACGCCCGTTCTCCCGACTGACGTGCGAAGATTCGACTCGGCAAACATTATTTTGTTAATTTCGTTATTTATTTGACTATATTCATTATATCAGTATTTTGAACAATGTGGTTAATAAAATGTAACTTAATTGTTAATCGTATGTTACGCATACATACCCTCAAATATCACTTGATTATTTCGTGCAAATGTATTATAATTATATAGATATTAACAGAAAACCGCCGCGCGACATATCGTACTCCGCGCGAAGCATGTACAGAAAGGTATAATATATGAAACTCGGTATCGTAGGTCTGCCAAACGTCGGCAAAAGCACCCTATTTAACGCAATAACGAACGCAGGAGCGGAGAGCGCAAATTACCCATTCTGCACCATAGAGCCGAATGTCGGCGTGGTCGCCGTACCCGACTCGCGCCTCGACCGTCTCGCAGAGATGTATCACCCGGAAAAGTACACTCCCGCCGTTGTCGAATTTGTCGACATCGCAGGGCTTGTCAAGGGCGCATCCAAGGGTGAGGGTCTGGGAAACAAGTTTCTCTCCCACATCCGCGAGGTCGATGCCATTGTTCATGTTGTACGCTGCTTTGAGAGCACCGATATTATTCACGTCGACGGCTCGGTCGATCCTATTCGTGACCTCGACACCATAAATATGGAGCTTATCTATTCGGATATCGAGGTGCTCGAGCGCAGAATAGCTCATGCACGCAAGATGATGAAGGGCGACAAGTCGCTCGAGCGCGAGGCGCTGCTGCTTGAGCGCGTCACCGAGGCTCTCAACGAGGGCAAGACCGCAAGATCGCTCGAATATACTGAGGAAGAGTCTGAGATAATGCTCACCGTTCCGCTGCTGACTATGAAGCCCGTCATATACGTCGCCAACATCTCAGAGGATGAGATAGGCAGCGATATGTCCGGAAATGCAGGATATGTAAAGCTCGCTGAGCGAGCTGCCGAGGAGGGTGCGGGAATACTCCCCATCTGCGCACAGATAGAGGCGGAGATTGCCGTGCTTGAGCCTGACGAAAAGGCGGTGTTCCTCGAGGATCTCGGGCTTGCGGAGAGCGGTCTTGACCGCCTCATTAAGGCAAGCTATTCGCTGCTCGGTCTTATCAGCTTTCTCACTGCCGGTCCGCAGGAGGTCCGCGCATGGACCATTACCCGCGGTACGCGCGCACCGCAGGCGGCGGGCAAGATACACTCCGACTTCGAGCGCGGCTTTATCCGCGCCGAGATAATCGCCTTTGATAAGCTGATGGAGTGCGGCAGCATGACCGTTGCAAAGGAAAAGGGACTTGTCCGCAGCGAGGGCAAGGACTATGTTATGCAGGACGGAGATGTGACCCTCTTCCGCTTCAATGTTTGATTTTCGATAATAAAGGCAAAGCAGTGCCGCCGATCATATTTAACGCAAAGACTTGCATGCCCCGGATATCCGATATTTCCGAGGCATGCAGGTCTTTTTACTTTTCCGCAGTAATGAGCCGAATCTTATATTATCAAGATGTGATCGCCACGCAGCGCAGCTGCCTTTCGGCATTACGTCTGTCGGTGTCCGACGCGCCTGCGCATCAGCGCTGTAATGGGGCACATAGCACCCCTATATTTTATGAGATTTAAGAAACGAGGCTGCCCATTCCTTCAGTCGCCGCATCGTATTACCCGCGCCTTTAGACGGGACGGGCGGAATATGCGGAGAATGCTGCATAAAATACTCCTGCGAATCGAACTGCACGGTGCTTTGCTTTCGGCAATAGCTGCCGTCCGGCAGCATTATGCATGCCTTAGCCGTGTCACGGAGCTGAGAATCCGATATCCATTCAAGCAGCTCTCGCAGGCGAGCATCGCGTATCGGGCAGGCGATCTCCACGCGCCGATTGAGATTACGCGTCATAAGATCGGCAGATGATATATAGAACTCGGCATCATCGCCGCGACCGAAGCGATAAATACGCGCATGCTCCAAAAAACGTCCCACCACGCTTGTAACATGTATATTCTCCGTTTTGCCGGCGACCCCGGGCAAAATACAGCATATCCCGCGAATAATAAGCTGCACCTCAACTCCGGCGCAGGAAGCCTCAGACAGCTTATCAATGATATCACGCTCAGTAACCGAATTTGCTTTTATACATATATATCCGTCCTTACCGAGCAAGATCTGCCGGTCGATATTCTGCATCAGCATCGACTTTATACCCAACGGAGAGACACAGAGCCGTTTATAGTCTCCGTCCAGCTTATTTACCGGCATATTTCGGAAAAATGCCGCAGCGTCCTCGCCGACGGCGGTATCTGCCGTCATGAGGCTGAGATCGGTATACATAGCATTGGTCTTTTCGTTGTAGTTACCGGTGCCTACCTGAGTTATATAGGCGGTCTTATTATGACTGCGCAGCGTGATAAGGCATATTTTGCTGTGGCATTTGAAGCCCTCCGTACCGAAAATGACCTGACAGCCCGATTCCTCAAGCATTTTAGACCATGCCAAGTTATTCTCCTCGTCAAAGCGGGCACGCAGCTCCATAAGCACGAGCACCTCCTTGCCGTTTTCTGCCGCGCGGCAGAGCGCCTGAGCAATTTTCGAGGAGGAAGCGAGCCGATAGATCGTTATCTTGACCGAAAGCACCTGCGGATCATCTGCGGCTTCGCTGAGCAGCTGCAAAAACGGCTCCACCGAATCATACGGATAAAACAGCATACGATCTCTCTGCTGTATCTGTGAGATCATCGGACGGCTCCGGTCCAAATCCTCCGCAAAGCGCGGGCGGTAGGCAGGATACAGCCGACACGCGGAAAGCTCCCTCGGCAGCTCATCGGTAAGCCCGAACACATAATGCATATTGAGCGGGCAGTTGTCGGTAAATATCTGATAGCGCTCCACACGAATGAGTGACGACAGCATTTTTTGAAATTCCGCGGACACCGATGCGCTAAGCTCCAGCCGCACGACAGCCAGATGATCGCGCTTTTTCAGCAGCTTTTTCATCTGACGGCGAAAATCCTCTTCGTTATCCTCAAACTTTTCGTCGTCGAAGCTGATATCCGCATTTCGCGTTACCGTCAGAATGCAGCTCTCCCTGACCTCATACGCATCAAACAATACCGGAAGTCTGTGCAGCAGTATATTCTCGGTACGTACGAAGCGTTTCTTATCCGAAAGAAGCAGATACAGCGGTGCATTGTCCGGCACCGGAACGATACCGACAGCCTTATGCCCCTTCTTGCTTTCGAGCAGTGCCGCAGCGTAGAGATGCTTATTCACCAGATGCGGGACCGGGTGATTCGGACCGATAAGTATCGGAGACAAAATCGGCAGGAGCTCCGATTTAAAGAAGCGGTTTATCCGCTTCATATCATCCGTCCCCGACTTTTCGGGCAAAATATCACGCACGCCGCTGCGCTCAAGCTCCGCCATGACCGCTGTATATATCTGCTGCTTCATGGCGAGCAAGCCGGGAATTGCGCGGTAAACATGCTGCAGCTGTCCATCGGGCGTCCAACCGGTCTTGTTATCCGTATCATCGGGCACCATGCGGGCAAGATCAAAAAGGCTTCCGACACGCACCATGAAAAACTCATCGAGATTTCCGGTAAAGATCGCGACAAATTTCAACCGCTCCAGTATAGGGACCCTCGGATCTGCCGCCTCCTCGAGCACGCGTCGGTTGAAGCGCAGCCAGCTCAGTTCACGGTTTTGAGTGTACCGATATTGTTTTTGAGTATTCTTTGACATAGATAGCCTTCCCGAACACCGTATTTGCCTACAACAAGCTGTTCCGCCCCGAACAGATGAAATACATGCCGCAAAATAAGTGTTCCCGGCACGATTGTGTGGATGCGCTCCGGCTCGAGCCGCAGGATAAGATCACTTGCCTCTTTCTTTCCGCTGCAAAGAAGCCTATACAATCCGTCAAGCTGCTCTGCGGTCATGCTGTGACACTCATCGGATAACTTATAATAATACTGCGACATGCGCAGCACCGCACGCGCCGTACCTCCGACACCGACAAGCAGAGGAGAAACATTCGGCACGCCGCAGTCTGCCCCGATAGCATCCGCGATTTCCCGCCGCAGCCGTCTAAGCGAGCCCTCTCCGGGCAGTATCTTTTTGACGCAGCGGCGGTATAGACTCAGCGAACCGACAGGAAAGCTGGTAAAGCTCATCGGCTCCCCCTTATCAAACGTAACTATCTCGGTGCTTGCGCCCCCTATATCAAGAAACACACCGCCGGTCAAATGCAGCTCACGCATAGCGCCGGCATAGCCGAGCAGCGCCTCTTCCTCGCCCGAGACGACCTGAACCGAATAGCCGGTGGCGGCGCGGATGAGAGACAGCGCCTGTTCCGTATTTGAGATATTACGGAGAGATGCCGTGGCAAAAACGCTGACATGCTCGATATCCAGCGTCTGCAAAACTCCGCGAAAGGTCAACAGCCCCGTGCAGGCGCACTCTATCCCCTCCGCGCTGAGCTTACCGTCCTCCACATAGCCGGCAAGCCCCGCCATTATCTTCTCCCGGAATAGAATCTTGAAATCCCGATTCTCCGTTTCATAAAGCGTCAGCCGGATAGAGTTTGAGCCGATGTCGATAACCGCCTGCTTCATTCCACTTCACCGACGGCATCGGCGGTCCCCTCATGCGAAATGCCGTCCGAGTCTATTTCTGCATCATCGGGAATGTCATGTCGAACATACTCCGGCACGCGGAACAGCATGATAGCCTTTGCAGAGTTAGTCACCGAAAATGTTATCGGCTCCCATCCTTCCTTAGCGCGCTCGTTTGTGATTTTCTCGATAGCCGCAGCCATTTTCTTTGCTTTCGGTGAATAATCAATAACAATTGTTCTGTAAGTCATAATAATTACCTCGTTTCCGTTTGTCTAAATAGGATTCCCCGATTTTCGGGAAAATTTCCCGAGCAATGAGAATTTGCCTATATAAATTACGCGTCCCGGGCAATGCCGCCGTACACCTGCACTGTACCGTACGGTTGCTGTCGGGGACTATATCCGAGCTTCTTTCGCTTTGTTGAATTTCGGATGCTTCATATTATAGATACGCGGTGAAAAATCCGATATCACAATAATGTAAAGGCTGCATCAAATATCCATTCGACATGTAATTATATTACGTGCTTCAGAGCGAACCACAGCCGCCGCGCTATACCTGATCGCTCAAGCTGCCGCGCATTTCCTACCCATTCAAGCAGCAACGCTCCATCTAATCATTCATGCTGCCCCACACTATACCTTCTTATTCAGCTGTCGTGTTATACCTAATCGCTAAAGCGGTCGCGTTATACTTACTTGCTCAAGTCGGGCTTAGATAAAGCTGCGGCTGCCGAAGCGGAATTTTTTTCGCGAAATAAAAAAATACCGCAGCTGCACTGCGGCGAATAATCGTATCCTGATAAGTAAAAAAGATCCCCTGCCATGCCGAAGCACAGCAGGGGGAAGCTATTGTTTCTAAACAAACGGTCAATTTCCGATATAGGAGAGATACTGGTTCGTTATAGAAGCGGAGTTAGAGGTATTGAGTGCATCGGAAACACACTTTTCATTCGCAACGGTTTCCGCGATCCAGTCAACATACTCGGAGATAGTCATAGCTGCTCCGGTATCGGGATTAGTACCGGAAAAATTCTCGATCTTGGCATTGTAGTCATCATACAGACGGCACAGTGCGGTTACCATGCTTGCGACATCCATAAACTCGACCTGAGGTTCGGTCGTCTCAGCTGCGGTAGTGGTCTCACCTTCCGTAGTCTCATCATCATCCTCATCGTCCATATTGTCCTGAGAAACATATCCGGGAACGAGAGTGGTATTTACTACAAAGTTTGCATAGGGCAGCTCGATGGTCGAGAGATTCTGCGCTTTGCCTGCAGCCCAGTTATCGGCTGCGGTAGCAAGCTCGCTCGCATCGGACTCACTGGAGGGATATCTCTTATACTGGTTACCTGCATAATCGGGATTCATTCGGTAATAATTTTCGTCGCCGGGCTTAAGATCGGTAAGATTGATGATGCTGTTTGCCTCGTCGAATACATAGTTGACCTCGTCAACGCCGTATGCGAGCAGATTGACAACATCGGTATCGGTAGTGAGAAGATTAACTACCTCCATGCTGCGCTGAACCGATACGGAATACGCACTGACTGCGTACATTGCCTGGCATGCCTCCTCGGCGGTGCCGGTAGGCTCTGCTACCTTGACTACATAATAGTCGTCGGTATACTTAGCTGCATCCGCCTCGGTGCCCTTGACAAATGCGGTGATAACATTCTGACCCGCATAGTCCTTAAGATCGCCGTATTTTATCGAGTTCTTGTAGGTATTCTTCATGCAGAGAACGCTCTTATACTCGGGAATACCATAAATAATCGCGGGGGGGAATGTCGCATTGGTAATCGTAGGCATGGGCGTAGGAACAAGGGTTCCGATAACGCTCGCGTCCTCGCCGGTTGCGTAATCAAGAGTACATACGGGGTCGTTGAGCATAAGAATTCCGTTTTCGGAAGCCGCTCTCTCAATAAATCCGGTGTCGTAAAGCGAAGCCGCACTGGTGAAGCTGCGCTGATTAAAGCCGAGACCGGAGGCAACCGCCTTATTTACGAGCATATAGGTATAGTTACCGATAACGTGGTTATTCGGAATGGCATATGTAACACCGCCGACCTTGGCCGCCGAGAGAAGCGACGGATAGATATATCCGCTGAGCTGCTTAGAGGTAGAGGTGAGCTGATCGTCGAGCGCTGCAAGAACGCCCTGACTTACATAATCCTTATAGGTAGCATAGTCGTTGATAAGGAAGATGTCGAGCTGACCGTCCTCCTCGTCGGGATATACAGTATCGGCAATGCCGTACTCGTTGATCTTTGTCTCATCAGCCGCACCTGACTCAGCCGTAGTCTCAGCGGCGGTCTCACCGTTTGCATCGGTCTCGGGTGCAGCCGCCTCGGTAGTGGTGGCGGAAGCAATGGAAAAGCCGGCAGAACGTGCGGCCTTCTTAGCAACATCGGAGGCAGCCTTCAGCTTTGCCTGAAGATCCATATCCGCCTTGATGGTGGCTATCTGCTTTTCAATAACATTGTCATACTCGCTCTCGGTATAGAGCTTAAGAATAACATGCGTATTATACTTATTCTCGGTTATCTCGTTCAGCTTATCCTGAACAGCCTGCTTGGCTTTTTCGGTCGTACCGTCCTCTACGATAGAGTAGAGAGTAATGGTCATCGCGCTCGCTCTGCTCTGCGAAACGTCGATAATATTATCTCCGTCCTCGCCTGAAGAGCAGCCGGTAAGTACGACCGACAGGATCATGAGCATACCGAGAAGCATGCTTATAACTCTTTTTTTCATGGGGAAAGTCCTCCTAATCGGACATGCGGGCAGCAAAAGCGTTCACTCCGCCGACATGCTCCGCTGTGCTAAATAAAAATATCTTCATCTATTTTACACCATGCCGATATTTATGTCAAGATGATTTTTGTTAACTACTCGCCTATTCGGCAAATAGTTTTTCCGCCGAAGCATGATGCGGAGACCTCTCAGACCGCCCGAGAGGTCTCCGCAGTCCGCGGCATATCGGCACCGAATGCCGTCTGCAGCCGCCTTTAATCCAGATAATCCTTGAGGCGCTTGGAACGGCTCGGGTGACGCAGCTTGCGCAATGCCTTAGCCTCTATCTGACGTATACGCTCGCGGGTGATGTTGAACACCTTTCCGACCTCCTCGAGCGTTCTCGTTCTGCCGTCGTCAAGACCGAAACGGAGCTTGAGCACCTGCTCCTCTCGCGGGGTAAGCGTATGCAGCACCTCGTTGAGCTGCTCGCGCAGCAGCGTATACGATGCTGCCTCTGCGGGTGCGGGTGAATCGACATCCTCGATAAAGTCGCCGAGATGGCTGTCCTCCTCCTCACCGATAGGCGTCTCGAGCGAGACCGGATCGAGCGATATCTTCATTATCTCACGAACCTTGTCGGGATTGATATTCATCATCTCCGCGATCTCCTCGGGAGTTGCCTCTCTGCCGTGATCCTGGAGATACTGGCGGTTGAGACGCGACACCTTGTGTATCGTCTCGACCATGTGGACGGGGATACGGATGGTCCTCGCCTGATCGGCTATCGCACGCGTGATAGCCTGTCTGATCCACCACGTTGCGTATGTGGAGAATTTATAGCCCTTATGATAGTCGAATTTGTCGACCGCCTTCATAAGACCGAGGTTACCCTCCTGAATAAGGTCGAGGAAAAACATCCCCTTGCCGACATAGCGCTTTGCGATACTTACGACAAGGCGCAGATTAGCTTCAACAAGCTCACTCTTTGCCTTTGTGTCGCCCTGAGCCATACGCTCGGCGAGCTTATGTTCCTTCTCCGCATCGAGCAGCGGCACCTTGCCTATCTCCTTGAGATACATACGTACCGGGTCGTCGATAGCGAGTCCCTCCTGCGCGAGCATCTTTTCCATATCCTCTGCGCTCTCGTATCTCTCGACCTCGTTCTCGATCTCCTCGAGGTCGGGTGAGTTGATGTAGTCGGTAACCTCTATGCCGAGTCCCTCGAGCGTCTCATACAGCTTGTCTATTTGCTCGAGATCGTACTCCTCCTCACCGAGCAAATCCATTATCTCGCCGTGAGTAATAGAGCCCTTTGCCTTGCCGCGCTCGATGATAAGCTGCATAGCATCCTTCTTTTCACCGTCGGCTGTGACGGCAGCTGCGGCACCCGACGCATCGGTCTTTGCGGCATCGGCGGATGCGGAAGCGACGTGTCCCGCCTTACCCGATGTGACATTTCCGACGGCGGCCTCTGCAATATCGCTGTAATTTATGATGCTGTCGAGTGAATTCATATAGTCGCTCTCTTCAAAGGCATCGCCGAGCGCTCTACCCATGTCGGCACCGTAATCGTCGTCATCGGAGTCCCCGTCGCGATAGCCGTAGCTGTCACTTTCATCCTCTTCGAGGTAATCGCCGTCCGTGCCGAGCTCGTCCTGATCCTTTTCGTACTCGTCGTCGCGATCAAACTCGTTTTCTGTCATGTCTCTTTTCATTAATTAAGTCCTCCAATGAAATATCTTTTTTCTTACTTTCTCTCAGCTTGTCGAAACAGTCGGTAAGCAGCTTTTCGGGGTCTCCTCCGAGGTTCATCCTCGCAGAACGCAGGTCGCTTATGCGGCTCATCTCATCGGTCGAGAAGCTGCCCGCAAGCATTCCCCAGTCGCCCGGCGGGTCTGTCCCGTACAGCTCGAGCAGCGCACCGTACAGCCGCCTGCCGAACTCGGTAACAAAATCGTTCTGCACGAGTCCGAGACAGTTACGTACAAACGGTGTCTGCTCCGGATAGAGCAGAAGCAGACCGAGGATAACATCCTCCGCAGACGAGCCGGCAAGATTCTTTACCCTATCGGGATTTACTCGATCGCCCATACCAGAGGTCTGCCGAACGCGCGCGGTAAACGCCTCGCTGCGCTCCCGTCTGTCACGCCGACGCATGATGCGCCCGACGTCGGTACGCACATTGTCCGCCGACAACCCGAGCCGCTCGGCAGTCCTGCCTATGTACACCTCGCGCTCGACCGCCGAACCGACACCGGCAATAAACTCGGACAGCTCGTCCGCCGCCTTTATACGCTCGGCATCCGAGCCGAGATCGTATTTTTTCAGGACGTTGTCGAGCTCGTAGTCAAACTGCGTCAGACTCTCGCCGCATATCGCCGCAAAGCGCTCCCGACCGAATTTTCTTATATACTCATCCGGGTCCTTTGCTCCCTGCATACGGATTATCCGGCAGTCTATGCCCGCCTCTCCGAGCAGCTCAAAGGCACGCTTTGCAGCCTTTTGTCCCGCCGCGTCGCTGTCGTAGGAGATAAAAACGCGGTCGGTATATTTGCGCATCAGCCGCGCCTGCTCGGTTGTGATAGCCGTGCCGAGCGTTGCAATCGCCTGCGAAAAGCCCGCCTCGTGCAGCGCTATAACGTCCATATAGCCCTCGCAGAGGATGAAGCCGCGGTCCGCCGAGTTCTTGGCAAAATTCAGCGCAAACAGACTGCGCCGCTTGGTAAACGCGGGTGTATCCGAGGTATTGAGATATTTCGGCTGTGAGTCGTCCATCACGCGTCCGCCGAATGCGATCACCGCGCCTGTTGTATCAATAACGGGAAACATTACACGATTGCGGAAATAATCGTACGGGCGCCCCGTTTTCTTGCTTATCCCGCACAAAAAGCCGGTGACCAGCTCCTCATCGGTATAGCCGAGCGAACGCATATGCGAGTGCAGCGCTCCCGGCGAATTAGGCGAAAAGCCGATACCGAAATGCTTTATCGTCGCACTGCCGAGCCCGCGCCGCGACAGATACGCCTGCGCCTCCGGGCTCTCCTTCAGCTGCTCGAAGAAGAAGCGAGCTGCATCTCGGTTCATATCTCTTATCCGCCCGCGGCTCACGCCGCCCGCAGTGCGTTCCTCCTCCATCGGAATCCCCGCACGCGCCGCAAGAAAACGCACCGCCTCGGGATAGCTGAGATTTTCTATCCTCATTATAAAGGTTATAACGTCTCCGCCCGCACCGCAGCCGAAGCAATGGAAAAAGCCTTTTTCGGGGGCTACATGAAAGGACGGCGTTTTCTCGCTGTGAAACGGGCACAATCCGGTATATCCGCTGCCCGCACGCTTCAGCGATACATACGATGAGATGACATCGACAAGATCGTTTCTGTATTTTATCTCGTCGATTATCGAACTGTCTATCAAGTCTCCGCCCCCTTTCATCAGCTATATGCAGTACTCTGCCGCACCGTTTTTATCGGTATGATGCCGATACCGTACCGCCGTCAGTGCTTCCACACCTCGGGGATAAACAGCTCCTTAAAGGTGTTTATGGCAAAGCGGTCGGTCATTCCCGATATATGGTCCGCCACCGCGCGCGAGGTTCCCTCGCTCTCGACGATTCCGCGATACTCTGCCGGAAGCTCGTCGGGATGGTCGATATAGTGCGCGTACAGCATCTCGAGCATATCGCTCGCTCTGCCCTCCTCTCCCTTTGCATCGGGATTTCGGTATACCCGTTCGAAGAGAAAGTCGTGCAGCCGTTCGGTAGCCTCCCATATCTCCGGCTCCATTTTTATGTCACCCGATCCGCCGTTCTGCTCTGCATCCGCAATGATAGGCGCAGAGGCACAGACGACACTGCGTACCATCCGGTCGATGCGCTCGCCGTGCGTCTTTCCGAGAAGCTTGCTCAGCTCCTGCGGGATATCCTCGGAGCGGAGTATGCCGGCACGGCACGCGTCGTCTATGTCGTGATTTATGTATGCAATACGGTCGGCAAGGCGCACAATGCGTCCTTCAAGCGTATACGCCACACCGTTCGTATGACAGAGAATTCCGTCCCGCACCTCCTCCGTCAGGTTAAGCGGCTCGAGCAGATCGACCACGCGCAGGCTCTGACGGTAATGGCGGAAGCTGCGGTCATAGCATTTTTGCAGCACTCGCTCTCCCGCATGACCGAACGGTGTATGACCGAGATCGTGTCCGAGCGCGATAGCCTCGGTAAGATCCTCATTCAGCCGCAGAGCGCGGGTAATGGTACGCGCTATCTGCGTAACCTCCATCGTGTGCGTAAGACGTGTACGGTAATGATCGGGCTCGGGTGCAAGAAAGACCTGAGTCTTGCCCATCAGACGGCGAAACGCCTTAGAATGTATTATTCTGTCACGGTCGCGCTGAAATTCACCGCGCATATCGCATTCGCTTATAGGCTGCTTTCGGCCGCGGGAATTCTCGGTATGGCAGGCGCATGGCGAAAGCGATCGCCGCTCGTTCTCATATAATTCCGAAAGAAAGTTCAATACCGTACACCTCCTGCTGTCCTCTAATAATTATCAATCTATCACTAATAATATACGCGAATAATCGAAAAAATACTTTTTTATTATGATATTTTTTTGTAAAAAATCTTTTTCACGTTCAAGCACCGTCCGTCGACGGCATTCGCACGACATTCGGCAAAGCGGCAACGCTGTCTCCGAGCAAAAGCTTCGGCATTGATCGGTATATCGGACAATGATACCCTGGATTTGTATTCAGGAATACCTTTCCGCTCCGAGCACCGTCGAAGCATCATGCATCGTATCGTGTTCCGAGCCGCTCGACCCTTGCTCTGCCGGAGCACTGATCCGCTGCGGCGCGCAAAAAAAACTCAGTTCTGTCCGCACGAACCGCAAGCGCGAGCACAACATCCGTTCCGAAATCACAGCCGTCGAGCTTTACACCGTCGCTGTGCAGCAGCACCTCGAGCCGCTGACGGTCGGAGTAGCTGACGGTAAGTCGCAGCTCGTCATAGGTAACATATGTTACTATCCCTGCATTATGCACCGCCTCGGAGGCAGCCGTTGAATAGGCGCGCAGAAGTCCCGATGCGCCGAGCAGTATCCCGCCGAAATATCGCGTAACGGTAACGACCGCGTCGCTCACGCCGGATGAACGCAGTACCGACAGCAGCGGAATACCCGCAGTACCCTGAGGCTCGCCGTCGTCCGAATAGCGTGTGGCGTTCTCGGAGGCAATAAGATAGGCGTATACATTGTGCCGTGCGTCACTGTGCTCGGATCGCACCGAGCGGATAAATTCGATCGCCTCCGCACTGGTTTTCACCGGTCTTGCTCTGCCGATAAAGACAGACTTTTTTTCACAGTACTCCGCCATGCCCTCTCCGCCGAGAGTCGTATATTCACCGCCTGCGCCCTGCTCTCCCGCCGATATAGGATAGCTCTGCTGCGCACCGCCGTGCGAATTCTTCTTTTTTGCCATCTCTGTTTCCTCTTTATTCTTCCGAATCGGTATCACCGACGCACAAACCGAGCGTACTGTCCGGCGGTCTTTCCGTCGACCACAGCCGTTACTATCGCGCCGTCGTCGACATATTCGACCTCCTCTACAGTCGAGCTGCCGTACAGAGCGGAAAGGCAGCCGAGCTCCGATGCCGGGAAATGAAATTCAAGCCGCTTTTTCCCCATCCGGGCTATCTCACCGAGACGCTCGACAAGCTCGTCAACGCCCTCTCCGGTACGCGCCGATATAAATACCGCATCCGAGGACGGAATATCGGCTGCCGCAGCAGCAAGCGAGCCGTCCGCACGGTCGCATTTATTAAACACATAGAGCACGGGCTTATCGCCCGCGCCGAGCTCCTCAAGCAATCCCGTCGTCACCTTCAGCTCCGCCTCGCATTCCGGGTCGGAGGCATCGGATAGCGCGATGATTGCGTCTGCCTGTGTTATCTCCTCGAGCGTCGAATGAAATGCCTTAACAAGGTGATGCGGCAGCTTTCGGATGAAGCCGACCGTATCTGTCAGCAAAATCTCTGTTCCGTCCGGCAGCGCATATTTTCGGGTAGTCGGGTCGAGCGTTGCAAACAGCTTATCCTCCGCGAGGATTCCCGCGCCGGTAAGATAGTTGAGCAGCGTTGACTTTCCCGCATTCGTGTAGCCTGCGATAGCGACCGTCATTATGCCGGAGCGTTTTCTCGCATATCTGCGCAGTTCACGCTCACGCGCAATTCGGTCCAGCTCGCGGCGCAGCGCAGCCATGCGCGCACGTACGCGTCTGCGGTCGGTCTCGAGCTTCGTTTCGCCCGGTCCGCGCGACGCTATTCCGCCGCCCTGACGCGACATCTCCGTTCCCCTTCCGACAAGGCGCGGAGAGGAATACTGCAGCTGAGCAAGCTCGACCTGTATCTTTCCCTCGTCTGTCACAGCATGCAGAGCAAAGATATCGAGTATAAGCATACTGCGGTCGATAACCGTTACATCTCCGCCGAGATCATCCTCGATATTCTTTATCTGAGCAGGAGACAGCTCGGTATCAAACACCACCGCCTTGACGCCCCCGCTCTCGCACAGCTCGCGCAGCTCCTCGATCTTTCCGCTGCCGATATACGTCCGCGCATCCGGCTTTTCGCGCGCCTGAATAAGCCGCGCATATGTCTCTCCGCCCGATGTATCGAGCAGCCGCGACAGCTCGTCGAGCATCTGCTCGGTCTCGCCCGAGCCGTCCTCTATTCCGACAAGAATCGCCCTCGGACGCTCGCCGTCCTCGGCTCTGAATACCGCCTCAAGCCCCTCTCTCATAAAAACTCCTTTCCGCTGTTAAAAAACTTTTTATCCTATATTCAATGCTAAGAGAAAACTATATGCATTTTATCATTCCGTATCTCTGTTGCCGAACGCATGCCTCAAATTATTGAATCATTCATGTATCTATGTAATGTGCATATGCGAAATAACGAAGCTCTCCGCAGCGAACACGATCATATACGCAGAGAAAACAAAGAGCGGAGCCGCACATTAATAGCTGTACAAGCCCCGCTCATCTGTTTGAAATTCTGTCGCAGTACGCGTTTTATCGTCATGGTGCGCAGCACCCGAGAAAACCCGTTCGGTACCGCTTTCGCAGACCCCGATTATTTTCCGGCTGCTTCAAGACGCTTCTTGAACTTGTCAAGACGACCGCCGGCATCGACGAATTTCTGCTTACCCGTAAAAAACGGATGGCACTTGGAGCAGATATCAACGTGCATATCTCCTGCAACACTCTTGGTCTTGACCTCAGCGCCGCATGCGCACTTGATGGTAGCTTCCTTATAATCCGGATGGATACCCTTCTTCACGTCCTTACACCTCACATTCTTGTTTTTTGTGTTGCCCTACGGCAACAATACAAGATATTATAACATACAAATCTGTGCATTGCAATAGTTTTTTTCGCTTTTTCGCAGCTGCGCGAAATTTATCGGACGGTAAGAAATAACATCCGCTTCATTGCGTCGCATAGCAGCCGAAATTTAGACTGAATATCGCAGTAATGCTCCGCACGCAGCCGAATCATGTGCTTCGTTCGGAGCACAAGCCGCCGACAGATATCGGAGACTTAACATGTCAGAAATATAGCTGCGATTACCGCTTCAAATACAGCCTATGCCCATGTTAAAAGCCGTAGCAGTCGTATTCTGCTCAGACGTATATAAAGTAGTTCTCCTCGACTTTACTCTTCAAGCTGCTTTGCAAGAAAGGATGCTGCTGTCTGTATCAGCTTAGCCTCAAGCTCGGAGGTAAGATGCGCTCCTCCGGCGAGCGAGATAACGCTGCCGGTGATATCTCCGCCGGAAATGATCGGCATCAGCGCCGATATATAATGCTCCCCGTCCTCATCCTCGGTAACATAATATTTGTCTCCGCCGCCGAAGCTGTAATAGGTGCGCGCGGATATAAGCTCCTCGACCGCGCCCGAAAGGGAACGGTCGGCATAGCTCTTCTTCGGCGCTCCCGATACCGCAATGACCGCATCGCGGTCGGTAATAACGACACACATATCAGCCGTACGGTGCAGCGCCTCGGCATACTGTGCGGCAAATGAATTCATCTCCCCGATGGGCGAATATTTCTTAAAAATCACCTCGCCCTCGCGGTCGGTATATATCTCCAGCGGGTCGCCCTCTCTGATAACATTGACAGTAAAGACCTTGTCCGCGCGCTTTGCGGACTTTTGAGTAACTGCGATATCCTTACTGCCCGACTTAAAATTTACGGTGTGCTCCGTATCCTCAAGCGACAAAAGCTCGTCCACATCGGATTTGAGCTTGACATTCAAATGATCCTCAAACACCGTGATTTTCTCAACGATCAAGCCGATGTCGCGCTTGTCGAGCTTTTCCTTTTTCAGCACTCCGTCAAAGACCTCAATAACCGTTTTCGCCTTTCGGTTGGCGGTAATCATATTGTTGCGCATGTTGTTGACATCGCCGAATTGCTTTTCGAGCATTTCAATGCGGGTGAGCAGCTCTTCCTCCATTTCGTCGTAAAGCGCCGCCTTGGTTCGGCTTTTGGCGTCGGACAGTCCCGCGTCAATCAGCATTTTTTCTTTATACAGAGCTTTTAATTTTGCCTTCGCCTCGTTTAATTGCGTTTCGATACTTTCGACCGTTGCACCGAGCTGTTCTTCGCGCTCTGGCTGCTCGTCAATCGTTTTTTGCAGCTCGTCAATCATGCCTTTGCAGTTATCGCGCACGCGGAGAATAAATTCCTTGAGCAGCCTATCGAGCACATCCACACGGATATGGTGCGAGGTGCAGCCCTTGAGTCCTCGCTTGTGGTATGTACCGCAGGTGTAGGCAGGCGAGAGGTCGGGGCGGGACATAGAGAACATCGGGCTGCCGCAGTCGCCGCAGAACATAAAGCCGGAATAATCAGTGGCATACTTCTTTTCGCCGCGATAATTGCCCTTTGAGCGCAGCTCGAGCTGCTCCTTTGTATAGGCAAAGGTCTTGCCGTCCACGATCGGCTCGTGGGCATTTTCTATCACGATATTGTCCTCATCGCCGAGCTTTACATCCTTGCCGTTAATGCCCTTGCGCGTGTACTTGCGCTGACGGAGCGTGCCGATGTAAAAATCGTTTTTGAGAATTGCCTGCACCGTAATAATGCTCCATTCGCTGCGCGCGGTAAGCTTGGTTGCCTTGCCCTCGGCTTCCTTTTGGGCAATCTCGTTTGCCCTCGGGGTCGGCACGCCGCTGTCGGTCAGGTGATTAGCAATTTTTTTATACCCCCAACCGAGGTTGTAAAGCCTGAAAACCTCGCGCACGACCTCCGCCGCAGGTGGGTCTATCTCGTAGGTCATTTCTTTAGTATTGGTAATGCGGTAGCCGTAGGGCACGGCGCAGATCCACTGCCCGTTTTTCTGTCGGTTGTCTATCATCTGCTTGATTTTTTTCGAGGTGTCGGTGACCGGCATTTCATTCATCAGAAATTTAAACTGAATGAGCATCCAGTCATCGCGTGTGGGGTAGTCAATATTGTCGCCTATCGAAATGATGCGGATTCCTGCATCACGCAGTGTTTCAAGCTCCAAAAGCCCTAAGCTGTTGCGGCGGGAGAAGCGAGAGAAATCCTTGACGATTAAAATCCGCACGTCGCCGTTTATCAGTTCTTTGCGCATTTTCTGATAGTTTTCGCGCTGAGAAAAGGTGTAGCCGCTTCGGTCGCGGTCCTCGTATATCGTCAGCTCCGCATCGGGAAATTCCTTTGCCACAAAGTCGCGAATTATCCGTTTTTGGTTTTCGATACTGGTGTTCTCGTGGCTGTCTTCCTGCAAATCCACCGAGATTCGGGCATATCCGTCAATTTTCAACTTTGTTTCTCCTTCCTTTATTTTTAACTAACAACATTGTAATACAATCGAAGCCAAAAGTCAATATATATCGTATAAGAGTCGATACTTTCATACTCAATAATTCTCGACAAATTCCGAAATCGGAACAAACTTTTAAAATCACTGTGTAAATGCCGAAATCGGAATCTACCGTTGACTTTGTGGGAATAATATTGTATAATATCAATGCAGAGAATAATTGCATAGGAGGCGACCACCGTGGTACAGCGCGATGAATATTTAAATCAATTAAAAAAATGGAAAGACGAGCAGGTCATTAAGGTAATTACGGGTATTCGCAGATGCGGCAAATCCACCTTGCTTGAGATGTACCGCGACTATTTAAAGTCGGAGGGTGTTTCCGATGACCGGATAATCTCAATAAACTTTGAGGAGCTGGAGTACGAGGAGCTTTCGGATTACAAGGCTCTGTACAACTATATCAAGGAGCGGCTGCACAAAACCGAGACAACCTATATCTTCTTAGACGAAATACAGCAGGTCGAAAACTTTCAAAAGGCGGTTGACAGCCTTTATGTCAAGAAAAATACCGACATTTATATCACGGGTTCTAACGCATATTTGCTGTCGGGCGAGCTTGCAACGCTGCTTTCGGGAAGATATGTGGAGATAAATATGCTGCCGCTTTCGTTTGCCGAGTTCTGTCAGATAAAAAAGAGCGGCGACAAAAACGAACTCTTTGCCGAATATATGAAAAACGGCGGACTTCCTTATATTACAAATCTCGGTGATGACAGCGAGAAAATCGACACCTACCTTGAGGGTATCTACAACACCATAATTGTTAAGGATATTGAGGAGCGGCAAAAGCGCAGGGAAAGCGAACCCGACAAGCGAAAGGTTACGGACATCGCTTTGCTTAAAAATATATCAAGGTTTCTCGCTGGTTCAATCGGCAGTCCAATATCAGTAAAAAGCATTGCGGACTATGTAACGTCAAGCGGCAGAAAAGTATCGCAGAATACGGTCGACGATTATGTTGAGGCGCTGACCGAGCCGTATATATTCTATCCCGTGGAGCGATATGACGTGCTCGGCAAACAGCTTTTAAAAAAGAATCGGAAAATGTATATCGTCGACCTCGGACTTCGCCGACATTTGCTCGCAAGGCAAAGGTATGACCTCGGGTTTTCTCTTGAGAACATAATCTACTTTGAACTGCTGCGCCGCGGTTACAGCGTGAATATAGGTAAAGTCGGCGCGGCGGAAATAGATTTTGTCGCAAGAAAAAACGACAATGTATCTTATTATCAAGTCACCGCTTCAATGACCGAGGAGTCCACCTTTGAAAGAGAAATGTCGCCGTTCAAAGGTATAACCGACAATTACCCGAAAACGGTAATAACGCTCGACCGCTTTACCCTCGGCAACTATGAGGGCATGGAGGTTGTCAATGCCGTCGATTGGCTGCTTGATAAGTGAACCTTATAATCAAACGCTCTGTCTGTATTCTTTCGGATACGGCAGGGCGCTTGTCTTTTATCGAAATAAGCTACCTGTGAGCGCTTTATATGTTCGCTACTGTTGACAAAACAGCATAAATTGTTTATAATAGAAAACATAAGAGGTGAGTGCAAATGAAAAATGCAGCGTATAATATTATGCCCGATACGGAAAATATTCTAAAAACAATGGGCGAGCAAATAAAAACGGCACGGCTCAGAAGGAAACTGTCCGCAACATTGGTCGCCGAACGCGCAGGAGTCAGCCGCTCAACGCTGTGGAAGGTGGAAAACGGCAATCCTTCGGTTGCCGTCGGCATTTACGCCGCCGTTTTGCACGCACTCAATAATATGGATAAAGACCTATTAAAAATCGCAGGCGACGACGAGCTCGGCAGAAAGCTGCAGGATATCGAGTTGCTGCGAAAAGGTAAGCGTCAATAAATTTATAGGGAACATTTGACAGGGTAAATCCCCGCAAATGTTCCCTATTTTTAACTCTCTGACTTGCAGTCAAGCGAAAAGTGATATTTAAAAATGTTAAGAGCTATGTACGCGGCAGTCTGCCGCTTCTGCTTTACCTCGCGTCGCGCGATTTTGAAGTCTTTGCACGCGGTGTCGGGTTATTAAGATTGTAGGCAAGCAGTTCCTTGGTGCTTTCCAAAAGGCTGCCGTCGCCCGATTCGTAAACGCAGACGAAGATTTTCTTTTTTCTGCAATCGGCGATAAACTCCTTTAGCTTTTGCTGCTTTGCCTCGTCCCTTTGGTCGGCGTGGGAGCACCACACCTTTGCCAGCTTCAGTTCGTTATCCATTACAAATTCCATTTTATCAAACTCCTCACATTTTCATTATTGGTTAAATTTGGTGATTTCATTCACCGTGACGGTTATTCCGTCAGCCGTTTCCGAAGATGTTAATCGAAAATTTGAATTTGAAACGGATAGTTTCGGTTTATCTCGACAGTGTTTTGTCGGTTTTTGCATCGCGCATACGGTAGCCGTTTGCCCACTCGTATGGATCGTTGCCGCGCTGAATATTCTGCTCGGATTTCAGCAACCGTTTGATTTTCGGCTCGTCGGTAACGAGCGTTCCTGCAACCTGTTTTTGAAAGCGCAGATTTTTGAGCATTTCGGTGCAGCGGTTTCGTTTTTGGGTGTATTCAGCAGCTTGTTCGGGCGTTTTGGCACTTTTCAGCTTGTTTTTCCAGTGTTCGCGATAGGCTTGCACCTCGGCAATTTTCAGCTCGCGGTCGGAAATATAAGCCCGCACCTCGTCTATGCCCCCGAATTTCTCCTGCGAGAGCAGCATCAGCTGCCGCGTGTACCTCTCGGCAAACCGCACGGTTTCACGCATTTCAGGCGATTTCGGTTTCATACACGCTGCAATAACGCATTCGGGTACCTGCGTTTCGGGCAAGAGAAGCTCCACCGCCGACTTAATCGTCTGAACGGTCAAATCCAAAATCAGCACAAACAGCACCGCATAAATTTCAATGAGCGACGCGCGGTCTACATTGAAGCTGTATAACGCTTTCCGCAAATTATATTCCGGCGGCGGTGGGTGCTCGTCCACCCAAGTATAGGTGAACTTATATAATCGAGCTTCGTACCGCTGATTGGTGTTCAGTCGGTCATATTGCAGATTTTCGTCAAGCCTTTTAAAAATTGCCGATCGGTCGTATTCTTCCCCGAGCCTGTAAAGCCGCGTCCCACGCTTTGAGCCGAGCGAACGAATTGTCGCATACTTCACATTAAAGCCAAGATATACGCGGTAGCCGAGCTGCCGCAGCGCAGTCTCAAACTCCACCTCGTTGCAGCTGCAGGAGAGTGCCTCGTCGATTGCCTCGCGCATAAGATTGTATTTGGTCGGCTCTCCGTTTTTCTCGGCAAAATAAATTTGTCGCGGCGCACGCCTGCCGGGATTTTCAATCACCGTCAGCCCTTCGCGGCGGCACATCTCATCGGACAGCTGGCGCATGCGGTAATACTCGCGCTTATTGCAGTCGTATTTCTTGCCGTCCCACAGACACACCGGCTGAAGAACAAAATGGTTGTGCAGCGTTCCCGTGTTAAAATGAGTTGCAACCAGCACCTGATATCTGTCGCGCCACATCTTTTGCGCCAGCTCAACGCCGAGCCTGTGACATTGCTCCGGCGTAACCTCTCCGGTTTTGAAGCTTTGGTACGCGTGGTAAGCCACATTGCCGCCGGTTTTGCCGAATCGTTCCTGCACGGCGAGCATCTCGGCAAGCGCCGTTTTCGCATTGCAATTGACGCCCGTCACAGCGTAAAATTGCTCGTTTTCATCAAGCGTTTTGTGCTCGTCCGCCGCGTATCCGACGACCCGCGCAAGATCATGCGCCCTTGTCTTTTCGGGATTGCCTGCATACTTTACCACATCGGCAAGGCTGCCCTTAACCTGCCATATCTTCGTCACCGCCATTCGCATTCACCTCCTTTCCGCGATAAATGTCCAAAAGAATCTCCTGCGCCTTTTCAAGCGGACCCGTGTACTTTTCCGTGCCGCCGTAATCTGAAAGCTGCATCCGCACCGCGCCGATAATTCTGTACGCTTCTCCGAGCACCTCTTTCGGCAGCTCTGCAATTTTGCGCTCTAAAGCACAGTTTCGCACATAGTCCGAAATGCTCAGCCCACACCTTCGCGCCTTGCGCTTTATAACCTCGGCTTCGGTCGGATACACTCTGAAATTTATTTGTTTTGTTCGCTCCCGCATTTTTAAATCACCTCTTTTCTTACTGGGGTATAAGGGGCGCGGATGTCCGGTGGACACCTCTGCCGCAGGCAGAAACGCTGACCGAGCCGGCAGGCGAGAACGCCCCTTTCGCACGAATGTGCGCTCCGGTTTTGGCTATACAAAACCTATGCTCGCTATTCTTACACATTTTACAGCCGCGTATAGCCACGGCTTTTCAGTCATCCATAAGCACCACTCCTTTCTTCCTCTCACCTAACGTCAAAAACGGGAGAAAATATGCATAGTTTTCAGAAAAATATTTTTTAGATGATGATTTTTTTGCTCCGCTTTTCTTTGCCGTTTTGCAAGAATGCCGTTTCTCTCTCGACTTTTTTGAAGCTGTTGCACACGCTTTTCAAAAAAAGTAATTGCACACTCATATCCCATTCAGTCGGTTATTCAGTTGTCAAAGAACATTTCGGGTCTGATTCCCTCGACTTGTTCATACGCTCATATTCACCCGCCGAGCTTTTCACCCTCTATATTGGATTGCTGAAAAACCGCCGAAAAATTAACCCCCACAGTAAAACTTTTTCTTGGTAGACTTTTCAGCCCCTACTTATCAAGCGGCAGAAAAATACTTGTTTTGAGCCAAATATTTTTCTGCGTATTTAAAAAACGGCATAAAAAATCCCTCCCGCACCGCAGCACGAGAGGGAGCATATAAATATCTACTTTTATATAAAAATATAAGACACCGCATAAAACAGATCACGTTGTTTTCATACGGTGTCTTGGTAGCAACAGCTTTTTATTGCTGTTCTGTTTTGGACTATACTGGGCAATGATTATAAAATAACAACTTGGGGCTTATCTTATATTCATCTTTCCAATTCTGTATTGTCTGTCCAAAGCTCACACTGACTCATAACAGTTTCAATGGCATCTTCGCACTTTTCCGGCGGATACTTGTACTTTTTCAGGAGCCGCTTGACCATCTTTCGCATTCCCGCGCGGGCGGTTTCTTTCTTCTGCCAGTCAATCGTGCGATTTTTGCGAAGCATTTCGGTCAGCTCCCGCGTCAAAGCAATCAAGGTTTCATTTTCGTAGAAATCCTTTATGTGTTCCGGTTTTGTCAGTGCGTCATAGAAGGCCAGTTCCTCTTCCGATAAACCGAGTTTCTCGCCCTCTTTTCGCAAAGCATTGATTTCCTCAGCTGTTTTCAGAAGCTCTTTGATGACTTCTTCGTTGGTAATCAGTCCGTTGTAGTATGTGTTCATCAACAGCGTTATTTTTTCCGAGAAGTTAGTCGCCTGTACGACATTAGTGCGCTTATAAATTGCGATTTGCTCCGCCATCAATTTCCGCAGGATTTCAACTACGATGTTTTTCTCCTTCATGCGGGCGATTTCTTCCAGCACCGACGGATCGAACAGAGAGAATTTCTCTCCCATCTTCGCGCTTTCAAACAGATTGATTACACCCTCGGATTGGATGCTCGCTTTAAGCAGATCGTTGATTTGAGAATTGATTTCTTTCAACGACAGCGCCTTGCCGCTTCCGCCGCCCATGGTGATTTTCATCACCGTGGAACGCACCGCTTCAAAATATGCCGCCGTGTGCCGCTCCTCTTCGGTAGTCATGCTGGAACAGAGCGATTGCGCCTGCCGCAGGAGAAGTGCCTCTTTTGCAAACAATTCTTTGCGTTTCGGCACTTTCGCATCAAGAACGAAGTTTACACCACCGGTAATCGCCTGCGCTTTTTCAAGCGGCGTTCCCGTGTAGAATTTACTGAAATCGTACCCGTGGAACAAATCGCGGCAGACCTGCAATTTCTCCTGGAATTTCGGATATGCGGTTTTTCCGATGTCCATATCGCCATACTTTTGACGGTCACGGGCGGAATACTCTTTCATCGCCTCTTTAAGAGCCGAAGCGATGCCGACATAATCGACGATCAGCCCGCCCTCCTTGTCCTTGAACACGCGGTTCACGCGGGCAACCGCCTGCATAAGATTATAGCCGTGCATGGGCTTGTACACATACATGGTGGCAAGCGACGGTACATCAAAACCGGTCAGCCACATATCAACGACAATGGCAATCTTGAGCGGATCATCGTTGTCTTTGAATCGGCGTGCCAACTCCTCCTTGTGTGCTTTCGTGCCGATGATGTCCTTCCAATCCTCGGGATCTTTGTTGCTGCCGGTCATTACAACGGCAACTTTTTCTTTCCATGTGGGGCGCAACTCGAGAATCTTACGGTAAATTTTGATGGCAATCGGGCGGGAATACGCCACGATCATAGCCTTTCCTGTCAGAAGATTTGCACGGTTCTGCTCGTAATGTGTGACAATATCCTCGCAAAGCGACTGAATGGTGGCATCCGCGCCAAGCACGCTTTCCATCTGCCCGAGCATTTTTTTGCTTTTTTCAATGGTGGCGCTGTCGGACATCTGCTCCAGTGCGTCATAGGTCGCATCAATCAGACGGAGTGTGTTCTGATCGAGTTTCAGATGGATCACGCGGCTTTCGTAGTAAACCGGGCGGGTGGCGCCATCCTCTACTGCCTGGGTCATGTCATAAATGTCGATGTAATCGCCGAATACCTCTCGGGTATTGCGGTCTTTGATGGAAACCGGCGTACCCGTAAATCCGATAAAGGTGGCGTTCGGGAGTGCGTCGTGCAAAATGCGTGCGTTGCCGACTACAACACGTGCTTCCTTGTTGCCATCGGCATCCTCCGACATCACTATGCGTTCGTCAAATCCATACTGTCCGCGATGCGCTTCGTCTGCCATAACAACAATATTACGGCGTTCGGAAAGCGGCTTCTCTCCCTTTTCAAATTTGAACAGTGTAGTAAAGATAATGCCGTTTGCTTCGCGTCCGGCAAGCAGGACTTTCAGATGTTCTTTGCTTTCGGCTTGCACAGGTGTCTGATGCAAAAAATCAGCGCACTTGCAGAATTGCGCATACAGCTGGTCGTCAAGGTCAATGCGGTCGGTCATAACAACAATGGTCGGGCTGTGCAGCACTTCTTGCAGCAAATGAGCATAAAACACCATTGAAAGCGATTTTCCGCTGCCCTGGGTGTGCCAAAAAACGCCGCCTTTGCCGTCGGTTTCGGTAGCGATAACAGCTTTTTCCACGGCTTTGCGCACAGCGAAGTATTGGTGATAACCCGCAAGAATTTTAATCGGCTTCTGTGCATCGCCTGAAAAGCAGATGAAATTTTTCAGAATATCAAGCAGCCGCTCCTTCGGAAACATTCCCTCATAGAATGTATCAAACTGCGCATATGCGGTGTTTTCGTATCTGCCGTCCTTAGTCTTCCAGTCCATAAAACGGTCAAGTCCCGATGTGATTGTCCCTGCGCGGTTGG
>URAP01000020.1 GCA_900545935.1 uncultured Eubacteriales bacterium | reverse complement strand
CGTCGAAAATCGTCACGTCGCCGTACAATTGTACGGCAGAGGCGATTTTCGGCGGTAGAAAAAGCGAAAACATTAAATTTTAAGCAGGAATCCGTCAGGATTCCGACCCCTTTTCTGTCATAGCGAACACACTAAAGGTCAATAAGCTCAACTCGTTTTCGCTTTTTCGGTCTGCGCTTTTTTAGCATCCCATCAATGATGGAAGAGTCGCATACCGGTAAAGGCTACTGTAATCCCAAGTTTATTTGCGCAGGCAATGACATCTTCATCGCGGATAGACCCGCCGGGCTCTGCGATGTACGAAACGCCGCTTGCGTATGCGCGCTCGATATTATCGCTGAACGGGAAGAACGCATCCGAGCCGAGCGAAACGCCCGAAATGCCGCCTAAGTACTTTCTCTGCTCCTCAGCGGTGAACGGCTCGGGACGGCGGGTGAAGTAGCGCTGCCAGATGCCCTCCGCGCAGACATCCTCTTCATTCTTATTGATATAGCCGTCGATGACGTTGTCGCGCTCGGGTCTGCCGAGCTCGGGACGGAAGGGCAGGTCGAGCACGCGGCCATGTTGACGCAGGAACCATGTATCCGCTTTTCCACCCGCAAGGCGTGTGCAGTGGATACGTGACTGCTGACCCGCACCGACTCCGATTGCCTGACCGTCATATGCGTAGCAGACCGAATTGGACTGCGTGTATTTCAGGGTGATGAGTGAGATGATGAGGTCGCGTACAGCCTCCTCGGGCAGCTCCTTTTTCTCGGAGACGACATTTCCGAGCAGCTCGCGATTGATAAGAAAATTGTTTCTGCCCTGTTCAAAGGTGATGCCGAAAACCTGCTTGCGCTCGATGGGGTCGGGGGTGTAGCTCGGGTCTATCTTGACTATATTGTAGTTTCCGCGGCGCTTGGTGCGCAGTATCTCGAGCGCTTCGGGCTCGTAGCCGGGCGCAATAACGCCGTCCGACACCTCGCGCTTTATCATCAGCGCGGTGGTCTTGTCGCAGACGTCGGAGAGGGCGACCCAGTCGCCGAAGGAGCACATACGGTCGGTGCCGCGTGCGCGCGCATAGGCGCATGCGAGCGGGGAATCGTCAAGCCCTTCGATGTCGTCCGCAAAGCAGGCACGCTTTAGACCCTCGGGCAGCGGAAGTCCGACCGCCGCCGATGTGGGGCTGACGTGCTTGAATGAGGCTGCCGCGGGCAGACCGAGCGCCGCCTTGAGCTCGCTCACGAGCTGCCATGAATTGAATGCGTCGAGAAAGTTTATGTATCCCGGCTTTCCGCCGAGAATCTCAATGGGAAGCTCGCCGCCGTTTTCCATGTAGATGCGCGCGGGCTTCTGATTGGGGTTGCAGCCGTATTTAAGCTCAAATTCCTTCATCCTTCGGTTCCTCTTTCTTTAATATGTTGATGTTGCTCGGCAGACGCGGTGTCTGCCCGAAAACGCCTTTGCCGCTCGGGGCGTAATGTTTGCGGTGAGCGGTGTTTTTACTTGTTTCTGTTTATCAGGCGGACGCTCTTTTCGCCGCTTGTGAGGTCGGTATATCTGACATAGAGCGATATGCGGTTATCCTCATCGAGTGCGTTCCAGATATCATCCGTGAATGCGTCGATACCGTTCGGTATGCGCACGCGCTCGGGCTCGCCCTGAAAGGTCGGGAGCGGATCGCCGTCGGTAACATAGGTGTGGATAAAATGTCCGAGTCCGCGCTTTGCCGGGTATGCATAGGTGTAGCGCGCGCAGTCGCTGCCGTCCTCATCTATGCTCTTGAGTATGCTCATATCGTAGCGATAATCGCCGCCGAGGCAGAGCATTGCGCTGATGCGGGGGGTGAGATTCGGCGCATCCGGTTCAAAGCAGCGCGAGCGGAGCGAACCGGAAAAGTCGAGTCCCTGCTCGAGACCGCTCACTATCGTGTCGGTCTGATCGCCGTTCGTAATTATAAGGTCGCTGCCGTGCTCGCGTACGGCGGCATAGATGATGAGGCTCGGGTCCTCGACCTTTGACGGGTCGAAGGGCTCGGTGAATACCGCGCCGTCCCGCTCCGCAAAGATGCGGTTGCGGCTGTTTGCACTCCTGCCCATGATAAAGTATGCGCCGACGGCATATCTGCCGTCCTCGCTCAGTCCCGCTATTATGCCTCTGCCGACATAGGGATTTCCCTTTATCAGCGTGCCTATATTCTCTGTTTTATATACATTCATCGGTCGTTCTCCCTTATCTTCCTGCATACCGCCTCGGCAGCCTGCGGCAGAATTATCCACTCCGCCTGCTCCATCACGCGGCGCTGCAGCTGCTCGGGTGTGTCGCCGTCGTGCACCTCCACAGCGCGCTGCGCGATTATCTCGCCGCCGTCGGGTATCTCGTTTACGTAATGCACCGTCGCACCGGTTACCTTGACCCCCTTGCGCAGTGCCGCCTCGTGCACCCGCAGCCCGTAAAAGCCTTCTCCGCAGAAGGAGGGGATGAGCGAGGGGTGGACGTTTATTATGCGTCGGTCGTAACGCGCGGTGAATGCGGGTGTGAGTATGCTCATATAGCCGGCGAGGACGATAAGCCCGATGCCGTATTCCTCGAGCAGCTCCGTTATTCTGCGCTCCGCCTCCGCCTGACCGCCGCATTCTTTTTTTGAAACGACGGCGGTCGGAATGCCCGCCTCGCGGGCGCGGGTGAGGGCATATGCGTCGCTGCAGCTCGATATCACGAGCCGTATGCTGCCGCTGCGGATGATGCCGCCGCGCTCCGCGTTTATCAGTGCCCGGAGGTTGGTGCCGCCGCCCGATACGAGCACGGCAATGCCTACCTTGTTTTCAGTGCTGTTATCCATACAGGTTATGCCCGCAGCCGCCTTAGCAGCCGCGCCTCCTCGAATTTTGTCGCCGTACCCGGCGGATGCTTGCTATTGACTGTTCTGCGTCCGGCGGCTGTCTGCAAATTCTGCCGCTCGGCAGGCGAAATACGCCGTCCGCTCAGCGGATGGTTATCTTGTCCTCGCTGCGCTCGATGTGACCTATCACATAGGCATCCTCGCCCTGCTCGCGGAGCAGCGAAAGAGCGCGGTCTGCATCCTGCTCGGCTACGACGATGCTCATTCCCACACCCATATTAAAGGTGTTGAACATATCTCTCTCGGATATGCCGCCCCTCTGCGCGATGAGGTCGAATATCGGCAGCACACGGACGCTTGAGCGGTCGATGACCGCGCCGAGACCGTCCGGAATGCTGCGCGGGATGTTCTCGTAAAAGCCGCCGCCGGTGATGTGCGAGATACCCTTTGCGCGTACCTGCTCGAGCAGCGCGAGAACCGGCTTTACATATATTCTTGTCGGGGTGAGCAACGTCTCGGCTATGCTTCTGCCGCCGAGCTCGGCTGCAGGCGATGAAATATCACCGTGCTCAACGTCGAATACGCGGCGGACGAGCGAAAATCCGTTCGAGTGAACGCCGGAGGAGGGCAGAGCGATGATAACGTCGCCCTCGCACATGGTGCTGTTGTCAACGACCTTTGCACGGTCGACTATGCCGACCGAAAAGCCCGCAAGGTCGTACTCATCCTCGGGATAGAAGCCGGGCATCTCGGCGGTCTCGCCGCCTATCAGCGCAGCGCCCGACTGAACGCAGCCGTCGCACACGCCCTTAACGATATCCGCTATCTTTTCGGGGACGTTCTTGCCGCACGCGATATAATCGAGGAAGAAGAGCGGCTTTGCACCGCAGCAGATGATATCGTTTACGCACATTGCAACGCAGTCGATACCTACCGTGTCGTGCTTGTCCGCAAGAAAGGCGAGCTTGAGCTTGGTGCCGACTCCGTCGGTGCCGCTGACGAGCACGGGACGCTCCATTCCGCGCGTATCGAGCTCGAACAGACCGCCGAAGCCGCCTATATCCGAGCCGACTCCCGCCGTCATGGTTCGCGCTATATGCGCTTTCATCAGTTCGACTGCCTTGTAGCCGGCGGTGATGTCGACCCCCGCCGCTGCGTATGCCTCGGATCTTGATGCTTCCATTACTGTTTCTCCTTATCGCTGTTTCCTTTTTGCAGCTTTTCCTCAAAGCGGCTCTTCTCGGTGTGCTGCGGTAACTCGGTGGGATAGTTGCCGTCAAAGCAGGCGGTGCAGTAGCCGTCGCAGCCGTCGCCGCAGGCTATCTGACGGACGTTTTCGACGCTCAGGTAGCCGAGTGTGTCTGCGCCTATCATGGCTGCCGTCTCTTCGACGGTATGGTGGCAGGCTATCAGATTTTCTTTGGAGTCAATGTCGGTGCCGTAGTAGCAGGGGCTGACAAACGGCGGCGCGGAAACGCGCATATGTATCTCGGTCGCGCCCGCTTCGCGCAGCAGATGGACAATCCTCGCGCTTGTCGTGCCTCGGACTATCGAGTCGTCTATCAGCACTACGCGCTTGCCGCGTACGGTGCGCTCGATGGGGTTGAGCTTGATGCGTACAAGGTCGCTGCGGTTCGACTGCCCGGGGGAAATAAAGGTTCTGCCGATGTACTTGTTCTTGATAAGACCGATATCGTACGGGATGCCAGACTGCTGTGAGTAGCCGATGGCGGCATCAAGTCCCGAATCGGGCACGCCGACTACGACATCCGCCTGAACGGGATGCTGGAGCGCGAGAAATGCGCCCGCACGGCGTCTCGCCTCATGAACGCTGCACCCGTCTATCATCGAATCGGGACGCGCGAAATATACGTACTCGAATACGCAGATGCGCTTCGGCGCGGTGTCGCAGAGGTCGGTTATATGCTTTATCCCGTCCTCGCCGAAAACGATTATCTCGCCGGGGCGAACATCCGCCTCAAAGGTCGCGCCGACCGCGTCGAGCGCGCAGGTCTCCGATGCGACAACATAGCTTCCGTCGGGCAGTCTGCCGTAGCAGAGCGGGCGGAAGCCGTGAGCATCGCGCGCCGCGATGAGCTTTGTAGGTGACATTACGACGAGCGAGTACGCGCCCTTGATGCGCTCCATCGCGCGGCGCACAGCCATCTCAATTGAAGGAGCCTTTATGCGCTCCTCGGTTATGATGTAAGAAATGACCTCGGTATCGGAGGTGGTGTGGAATATCGAGCCCTTCAGCTCAAGTGCTTCTCGCAGCTCGTATGAGTTTGTGAGGTTTCCGTTGTGCGCGACTGCCATCCTGCCCTTGATGTGGTTGACTATGATGGGCTGTGCGTTGCTGCGGTCGTTCGAGCCCGTCGTGCCGTAGCGGACGTGTCCGAGAGCGATGCTGCCCTCGCCGAGCGAGGCGAGTCTGCTCTTGCCGAAAACATCGTTTACAAGCCCGAGATCCTTGTAGCTCTCGAAAATTCCGCAGTTATTCACCGCTATCCCGCAGGACTCCTGACCGCGGTGCTGCAGTGCGTACAGACCGTAGTATACGTCGCTCGCTATTCCGTCGCGGACGGTCGGCGAGTAGATGCCGAAAACTCCGCATTCTTCGTGTAAGCCTGACATTTTTACTCTCCCAAAACTCTGTGCATCATTTCCTTGTAGGCCTCTTCAACTCCGCCCATGTCGCGGCGGAAGCGGTCCTTGTCGAGCTTTTCGTTCGTCTTTGCATCCCAGAAGCGGCAGGTGTCGGGCGATATCTCGTCCGCGAGCACTATCTCGCCGCTCGGCAGTCTGCCGAACTCGAGCTTGAAGTCAACGAGGCGGACGCCGAGACCGAGGAAATACTCGCAGAGCACCGAATTTACGGTGAAAGCATAGCGCTTGATTGTCTCTATCTCGCCCTTGGTCGCGAGACCGAGCGCAAGCGCGTGATAGCTGTTGATGAGCGGGTCGTGCAGCTCGTCGTTCTTATAGGAGAACTCGATGGTCGGCTCGTCGAAAACGATGCCCTCCTCAACGCCGTAGCGCTTTGCAAAGGAGCCTGCCGAAATATTGCGGATTATTACCTCGAGCGGCACTATCGAGACGCGCTTTACTACCGTCTCGCGGTCACTGAGCTCCTGGACAAGGTGGGTGGGAACGCCCTTCTTCTCGAGCAGGGTCATAAGGTAGTTGGACATGCGGTTGTTTATCGCACCCTTGCCCTCGATGGTGCCCTTCTTCAGTCCGTCGAGTGCGGTCGCGTCGTCCTTGTAGGAGACTATAACCTCGTCTGCCTTGTCGGTCGCGTATACGCGCTTTGCCTTGCCCTCATAGATAAGCTCTCTCTTTTCCATCGCTGTTTCTCCTTTTTTGTATGTGATTTATGACCTGTTTTTGTGATTTTTCGATCGTTTTGCTCCGCCGCGCGGTATCCGCCGCATGCGCTGTCGAATGCCGTCGGCATGTGTACAGCCGCAGAATTTTATCAGCCGAGCCGTGCCGAGATATCCGAATCCTTCTGAAGGACCGCTTCAGCCTCGCGCCTCCGTCTCTCACGCAGCTTTTCGGCAAGCTCCGGCTCGCCGAGTGCAAGCATCTGCGCCGAGAGCAAAGCGGCATTGACTCCCCCGTTTATCGCGACCGTTGCCACCGGGATACCGGAGGGCATCTGTACCGTCGACAGGAGAGCGTCAATGCCGTCGAGTGTATTCGATTTGCAGGGTATGCCTATCACGGGCAGAGTAGTTCCCGCGGCGAGCGAGCCTGCGAGATGTGCTGCCATTCCCGCTATCGCGATAATAACGCCGAAGCCGCGCTCCTCCGCTCTGCGGGCAAACTCTGCCGCCATAGCGGGTGTTCTGTGCGCGGAATACACGTGTACCTCGTAGGGTATGCCGAGCTCGAGCAGAACGCCTACGGCTTTTTCCGCGATAGGCAGATCGCTGTCGCTTCCCATAACGATTCCGACTTTTTTCATCCGTAATACCTCCATATAAAAACAGATAAGGGCACAGTTAAGCCATAGAGATACTTAACTGCGCCCAGACGGTCGGCTGACGGGACTATCGCCCCGTAAATGACAGTCCCCTGTTCCCTTGCAGTACTCTGCAATAATTTCCGTCAGTCGCAGGAGACCCTTAAGCTACCCTTATTGTAGCATTCCGAGGCGGCTGTGTCAAGCCGACAGAGCAAATTAATTCGTATCATTTCCGTTAAGTTATTAAATGGAAAACAATTTTTGACAAAAATCGGCACACGGCATGGCTGTAAAAATATCTCGGAATTTTTGCCGCAGGGCGATTTTTTAAGCTCCGTCTAAGGTCTGCGGTTTATAATGCGGTCGGAGAGGAGGAGATACGATGGAGACAAAATACCGCCATGAGGTAAAGCATGTCATAGACCGCTTCGAGGCGGCAGAGCTGCGTCCGCGTCTGAGGGCGGTGATGCACAGTGACAGTCACGCCCGGAATGGGGTGTATTTTATACGCAGTTTGTATTTTGACGACGGATCGGACAGCGCGCTGAGGGAGAAGCTCGACGGTGTCAGCCGGCGGGAAAAGTTTCGCATCCGCTTTTATAACGGCGACCTGTCGTTTATCATGCTTGAAAAAAAGTGCAAGCTCGGCGGGCTGTGCGCCAAGGAGCAGGCGAGGCTGTCGCTCGAGGAGGCTCGCGCCGCCGCCGAGGGAGACCTTGATATCCTTGCGCTGTCAGCCCAGCCGCTCGTACGCGAGCTGCGGGCAAAGATGCAGTGTCGCGGACTGCGTGCAAAGACGGTTGTCGACTATATGCGGGAGCCGTTTATATATGTACCGGGAAACGTCCGAGTAACGCTTGACGGCAATATTCGTACAGCACTGCGCCGCATCGACGCTTTTTCGCCCGAACTTGTAACCGTACCGGCGGGTGAGGATGTGATCGTGCTTGAGGTAAAGTGGGATGAATATCTGCCCTCGGTGATACGCGACATAATACAGCTGCCCGCAGAGCGCAGCTGCGCGTTTTCAAAGTATGCGGCATGCCGCATATATTGCTGATGTGCCGGTGCCGTCGCAGTACTGTTGCGGTGCCGAGCCGCTTATAACAAAAGAAACAGAGGTATTAAACTATGACATTCAGTGATATCTTCAAATCGAGCTTTCTCGAGAACGTAACGAGCGTCAGCCTGCTCGATATGGCGCTTGCGCTCCTGCTGTCGTTTGCGGTGGGATTGTTTATCTTTTTTATTTATAAAAAGACCTATGCCGGCGTGATGTATTCGTCGAGCTTCGGCGTGACGCTCGTTGCGCTGACGATGATATCGACCCTTGTCATTCTCGCCGTGACCTCGAATGTGGTGCTTTCGCTCGGAATGGTCGGCGCACTCTCGATCGTCCGTTTTCGCTCCGCGATCAAGGAGCCGCTCGACATCGCATTTCTATTCTGGTCGATAGCTGCGGGCATCGTTCTTGCCGCGGGAATGATACCGCTTGCGGTATTCGGCAGCGTCATAATAGGCATTGTGCTGCTGATATTCGCGAATCGCCGCTCGCATGTTCAGCCGTATATCGTAGTGCTCCGCTGCGGTGGCGGCGATTCGGAGCGTGCCGCGCTCGAGCTGCTCGGAAAGTGCGCTAAGCGCTGCGTCGTCAAGAGCAAAACGGTGCAGAGGGGGCTTGTCGAGCTGAATGCCGAGATAAGGCTCGCCTCGGATAATACCGACTTTATAAACGAGCTTGCGGCGCTCGACGGAGTGGAGAGCGCCGTGCTCGTCAGCTACAACGGCGATTATATGGGCTGAGGCGGGCTATGTCAACGCACAGGAACATTGACAGGATATGCCTTGCCGTTATCGCTGCCGCACTGGTCATTACGGTGCTGTTTATGAACGGAGAGAATCTCGGCATCACCGTACTGCACGACGGAGATACCGAGGCGAATTCCGACTCGCAGTACTTTACGGACAATGACCTCGACGGCAGTTGGAGCACCGACGGCGTGACAACGGCGGTGCTTGACGGCGACTGCGGAAGCGTATCGGGCAGCGGCGCGTACATGCTCGGCGGCGATCTGATTATCACCTCGGCGGGACGCTATGTCGTCAGCGGAACGCTTGATGACGGCAGCATAAGGGTCGATGCGGCTGACAACGCCAAGGTGTGGATAATGCTGAGCGGCGTGTCGCTCAGCTGCTCCGACGATGCGGCTATATACGTTGCAGGCGCTGACAAGGTGTTTCTCACCCTTGCCGATGGCAGCGAGAACACGGTCGAGAGCGGCGCGGAATACAGTGCCGAGGCTCTTGCCGATAAGCACGACGGAGCTATCTTTTCGCACGACGATCTCACCATAAACGGCAGCGGCTCGCTGACAGTTACTGCCGGCTATAAGCACGGCATAGCGGCAAACGACGATCTTGTCATAACCGGAGGCAGCATCACGGTGAGCGCCCCGACCGACGCGATACATGCGGGCGACAGGCTCTGCATGCGGGAGGCGGTGCTCACGCTTGAAGCGGGCGACGACGGCATGAGCGTAGGCAGCGAGAACGGCGAGCTGTATATCGAGTCGGGCAGCATCGGAATAAGCGCGGAGGATGACGGAATACATACCGTCGGTGGTATAACACTGCTCGCCGGGGCGTTTGATATCTATGCGGGCGACGACGGTATCCATTCGGACAGCTCGATATCGCTCGCAGACGGTGCGGTGCTGAGCATCAGCCGCTGCTACGAGGGTATCGAGGCACCGGCGATCGACATAACCGGCGGAGATATCACCGTGTACAGTACCGACGACGGCATAAACGCCTGCGGTGGTTCGTCTGCGGGCGGTTTCGGCGGTGCAGGTGATTTCGGCGGTGCAGGTGATTTCGGTGGTGCCGATAATTTCGGCGGCGACGGCTCAGACCGCTTCGGAGGCAATATGCCGGGCGGCAAAACCGATGGTGGAGACGTGTCCGACTCTGCCGCACTGCCCGCTTCTGCCGTAACGACGGATTCCGCAGAGTCGGGCGGTTCTTCCGATACTCTTGCCCCGACCGACTCCGGTGATGTCCGCAGCTCTGTCGGGCATAACGGACCGCCAGATATTTCCGATGCGTCCGAGACCTCCGATATTGTCGGCGCCGACGGATCATCCGAGACTGCCGAAACGGCTGACGATGCATTGCCATACGTGCATATCAGCGGCGGCAGGATAGTGATAATCAATTCGGAGGGCAGCGATGCCGACGGCATAGATTCAAACGGAGATATCCTGATAGACGGCGGCGAGGTCTACATCAGTCTGAGCGGCAGCGGCAACAATACCGCGCTCGATTACGGAAGCGAGAACGGCGGTGTCTGCCGTATCGACGGCGGCATCCTCGTCGCCTGCGGCAGCTCCTCTATGCTCGAGGAGGTCGACTCCTCCTCGGCGCAGGTGTCCGTAACCTATGTCATAGCTTCGCTGACGGAGGACGGCTGCACGGTCTCATTGACCGACTCTGACGGCACGATCCTGCTCACGTATGAGGTGCCGCTCGGCTTTACCGCCGTCACGGTCAGCTGCCCGGGACTCTCGGTCGGCGACAGCTGTACACTTGCGATAGGTGACAGTTCCGAGCTGCTGACGCTGAGTGAAACGGCGGGCAGCTACGGCTCCGGAGGTACGGGGACGGGCGGCTTCGGAGGCTCGCCGGGCGGTGGCTTTGATGCTCGGTCCCGCTCCGATTTCGATCCGTCCGGCGAATCGGGAGGCGGCTCGGACGGCAGACCGACACCTCCAGATGCTTCATCCTTCCCGAATGGCTCGGACTCGTCGGACTCATCGGAAACGTCCGAGTCCTCGAAAATGCCCGAGCTCTCCGATTTTCCGAATTCCTCAGGCTTTTCCGATAAGAGCGGGAGCTTTACACCGCCGGAGCGCCCGGACGGAGCAGACGGCGGAATGCCGACTATGCCGAACTCGGACGGAAACGACGGAATGCCAGAGTCTCCGGGCGGCAGCGGCGATATGCCGACACCGCCTGACGGCAGTACCGAAAGCGATAATACAGAGAATGAAGATGCCGACGGTGCAGAGACCGGAACGACCGACGGCGGCTTTAGCACGGAGGCGGCGCTGCTCATCGGCAGTATTGTATTGCTTGCCGTCGGACTTGCGATAGCATTCTTCTACCGTAAGAGGGGCTGAATAATGAGGCAGACGGGCGGCGGATTGCCGTTTCCGTCTGCTTTGTCGTTCGCGAGCTGCTCGCATGGCACAAATGTCGGCGCATTTTGGGCATAGCCGACGGAGGCTCATTATCCCGGCACGGCAGAAGAATACGGCATCGGCGGAGCACCGATCCTGCACATATGAATGCAGAAGATGAAAGAATCTGTATATTTATGGTGACAACCGACGGCAAGCATGTTATAATAGTGGTGAATAAAAAAGGCATAAAACAGTGGGGAGGCGATTGATTTGCGTATCCTTGTGGTGGAGGATGAACGCTCGCTGGCACGGGCAATAGTAAAAATACTCGAAAAGGGTTATTATTCGGCGGATTCCGTCGGCAACGGAGCCGATGCACTCGAATATCTCGACTGCGGAAATTACGATGCTGTTATTCTCGATGTTATGATGCCGGTTATGGACGGCATAACCGCGCTGAAGAAGATACGCGAGCGCGGAAACGGCATTCCTGTGCTGGTACTGACCGCAAAGTCCGAGGTGGACGATAAGGTGCGCGGTCTCGACAGCGGCGCGGATTATTATCTGACCAAGCCGTTTGATGCCAAGGAGCTGCTTGCGGCGATCCGTGCCATAACCCGACCGTCGGTCGGTGCGGGCGCAAGACTGACGCTCGGCAACCTCACACTCGACCGCACGACCTACGAGCTTTCCGCTCCGGGCGGGAGCTTCCGGCTGACCGGTAAGGAGTTTCAGGTGATGGAGCTGCTCATGTCCGACCCGAGCCGCGTTCATCGGCAGGAGAGGATATTCGGCCGCGTGTGGGGACTCGACAGCGATTCCGAGATCAATGTGGTCTGGGTGTACATGTCTTATCTGAGAAAGAAGCTCGCAGCGCTCGGAGCGAATGTTACCATACGCCTGAATCGCGGCGTAGGGTATGTGATAGAGGTGGACGATCGGAATGATAAAAAGGATTAAGCTGCGCTTTCTCATCCTCGCTACCGTCTCGCTGCTTGTGCTGCTCGGCATTATCGTGGCGGGAATGAATCTGATGAACTATCGCTCGGTCGTGCGCGAGTCGAATGCCGTGCTGTCGGTGCTTGCCGGGAACGGCGGCAGCTTTCCCGAGCTGTCAGATACCGATAACACACCGGACGGCGAGCTGTCGGCGCACGGCTCCGATGAGGAGAATGCTCCGCCCGACGGTATCAAGCCTCCGCAGGCGAGCACTGACCCGGGCAAAAGTCACGGTGTACATCTTCCGCCCGGAATGTCGCCAGAGATACCGTTTGAGTCGCGCTATTTCTCTGTCACTCTCGACTCCTCCGGCAGCATTATCTCGACCGATGTCAGCCGCATTGCATCGGTGAGCGAGGAGGACGCTGCGGGATATGTACAGCAGGTCCGTGCGGACAGAGAGCGCGGCTTTGTCGGCAGCTTTCGCTATGCGCGCAGCGCGGACGCGGACGGAGAACGCATAGTGTTTCTCGATTGCGGCAGGCGGCTCGATTCCTTTCGCAGCTTTATGTACGCGAGCATAATAATGTCGGCGGCGGGGCTTGCCGTTGTCTTTGTCATTATGTTTATTCTGTCAGGCAGGATAATCCGTCCTATTGCCGAGAGCTATGCCAAGCAGAGGCAGTTTATAACCGATGCCGGGCATGAGATAAAAACTCCGCTCACCGTTATCGCCGCAAATGTCGACCTGCTCGCCTCCGAGATAGGCGAAAACGAATGCCTTGATGATATATCCGAGCAGACGCGGCGGCTGCGCAGCCTGACAGACGAGCTTGTCACGCTGTCGCGTATGGAGGAATCCGAGCGAGTCGGCACAAGGGTGGAGTTCCCGATATCCGAGCTGGTCACGGAGGCTGCATCGCCGTTTCGCTCGGTGGCGGCGGGGCAGGGCAAGGAGCTGCGACTCGATATTCAGCCGATGCTCACGCTTTGCGGCGACGGCGAGGCGGTGCGCCGCCTTGTCGGAATTTTGCTTGAAAATGCGCTCAAGTATTCGCCCGAGGGCAGCACCGTATCGCTCGGACTTGCGCGTCAGGGCAGGCAGGCGGTGCTGACGGTTGAAAATCGTTCCGTGCTGCCGATAGACCGGTCACAGCTCGATAGGGTATTCGACCGCTTTTACCGTACCGACGCATCGCGCAATTCGGAGACCGGCGGGCACGGTATAGGGCTGTCGATAGCCAAGGCGATAGCGGTATTGCACGGCGGCAGGATACGCGCCTCGAGCGAGGACGGAAGCAGCTTTCGCATAACCGTCTCGCTGCCGATGTAACAGCGGACTTTACCTCGATTTTACAAAACGCCGCTATGAGAGCTTACATAAACGGTGTATAATAAAGGTGTGTAAGAAAGGAAGGTATCGCAGATGATCTACTGTGTTGAGGACGATAACGGCATTCGCGACCTGATGACATATACATTGGCGGTATCAGGCTATGAGGCAAAGGGCTTTCCCGACTCCGCCGGGCTGTGGGAGGCGCTGCACACGGTACGTCCCGAGCTTATCATGCTCGATATTATGCTCCCCGGCGAGGACGGGATAACCATCCTGAAAAAGCTGCGCGAGAACTCCGCTACCGCAGATATACCCGTAATAATGGCGACGGCAAAGGGGACCGAGTATGACAAGGTGATAGGACTCGATCTCGGCGCTGACGATTATCTTGCAAAGCCCTTCGGCATGATGGAGATGGTCTCCCGCGTCCGTGCCGTGCTGCGCCGCAGCGCTCCGCACAGCAGCGGTGTTCTTACCGTCGGACCGATAGCACTTGATGTTGTGCGTCATCGCGTTACGGTCGGCGGCAATGAGGTAACGCTGACGCTCAAGGAGTTTGAGCTGCTGCGGCTCTTTGCGGAAAATAAGGGTGTTGTATTTACCCGCGACCAGCTGCTCGCGCACATATGGGGTGTTGACTACATCGGCGAGACGCGTACGGTGGATGTGCATATCGGAACGCTGCGCACAAAGCTCGGCGATGCCGGAGAGCTTATTGAAACGGTGCGCGGCGTCGGGTACAGAATGGAGGAGAGGTAATGACGAGCCGCATTTTCCGTTCGATAAGCTCGGTCGCGATAGCGGTATTTCTCGCTTCGCTCGTGCTGATAATGGGTGTGCTGTACGATTATTTTTCGGGTACACAGATGACACGGCTGCGCTCGGAGACCGAGCTTGTGGCAGATGCCGTTGAGATATCCGGTGCCGATTATCTCCGTTCGCTCGATGCTACCGACGACGATCTGCGAATAACGTGGATACAGCCGGACGGCAGCGTGACCTACGATAACAAGGCAGATACCAATGGAATGGAGAACCATCTCGAGCGCGAGGAGATAAAGGCTGCGCTCGAGAGCGGCGAGGGCGAGAGCTCGCGCTATTCTACAACGCTCACCGAGCGTCAGCTATACTGCGCGCGCCGCCTCGGAGACGGCTCGGTGCTCCGCCTGTCCGCATCGCATCTCAGCTGGTGGGTGCTTATTCTGTCTATGATATCGCCGATACTCACGGTATTCGGCATTGCGCTTGCGCTCTCGCTGCTGCTTGCATATCGGCTGTCCCGCCGCATCGTGCGTCCGCTCAACGAGCTTGACCTTGAGCATCCCGAGCCTGGCAGCTATTACGAGGAGCTTTCTCCGCTCGTCGACCGCATTATCGGTCAGAAGAATCAGCTGCGCATACAAAAGGCGGAGCTTGACCGAAAGACAAAGGAATTCGATACCGCGACCCGCAATATGAGCGAGGGTATAGTCCTGCTCAGCGATAGCGGCGCCGTACTCAGTATCAACGACTCGGCGCTTCGTCTGCTCGGCATCAGCAGCTATTGCATAGGCAAGGACCTGCTGCTCTTCAGCGACAGTGGGGAGCTGCGCGAGCTGATAGCGACCGCGCAGAACGGCGGACACTGTGAGCGCATAATCGAACTTGACGGCGGCAGCTATCAGCTGTGCGCAAGCCCGATAATGTCGGGCAGCACGGTCTCGGGCATAGCGCTCATTATATTCGATATCACCGAAAAGGAGAGGGCGGAGCAGACGCGGCGCGAGTTTACCGCCAATGTTTCGCACGAGCTGAAAACACCGCTCCAGAACATATCCGGCTGTGCCGAGCTGCTCTCGAGCGGAATGGTGAAGCCGGAGGACGTGCCGCGCTTCTCCGAGCGCATCAGCGCGGAGTCCCGGCGGATGATAGCGCTTGTCGAGGATATAATCAAGCTCTCGCATCTCGACGAAGGCGCGGGTGATATGCAGTGGCAGAATGCCGATCTCGGCGAGCTTGCCGCAGCTGCGGTGCGTACGATAGAGCCTGCGGCTGAGCGCGCGGGCGTAACGCTCGAGTCGAATATGAGCGGGCTGCAGACACGGACGGTGTATACCGTGCCTCCGCTCGTTTCTGCGGTGCTGTACAATCTGCTTGACAATGCCGTAAAGTACAATCATCCCGGCGGTACGGTCAGGCTTACGCTGCGCGACGATGGGGACGGTACGGTGCTCTCGGTCGCCGATACCGGGATCGGAATTCCTCCCGAGGCGCGCGAGAGGGTGTTTGAACGCTTCTACCGCGTGGATAAGAGCCGCTCAAAGGAGGTCGGAGGCACCGGTCTCGGTCTCTCAATAGTTAAGCACGCAGCAGCCGTTCTCGGCGCTGCCGTCTCGCTTGAGAGTACACTTGGGGAGGGGACGACCGTTACCGTGCGTCTGCCGCATCACACTCCCCCTCAGGCAGAACAGGGCTGAGCCGAGCCTTCGGATAATGCCGACCGCCGATATAGACGGTATATACAAGAGTTATAAAAAGAAATCGAAAAAAACGGGCTGTGCAGGTGAAATATCTTCACCCGTACAGCCCGTTTTGCTGTCCCTTTGATTGCCTTTCGCCGCTTGAAAACGGCTCGGAGAGGCAAGGGGGTAGCAGCCCGGAGTACTTATATTTTTTCGATAGTAATAGCTATCGGATCGACCGATACTACATCCTTCTGTTCTGACGTTGCTTATGCCGTTTACGTTTATGTATGAAGCATACTAAACCGACGAAATCAACAAATGCAGCATTTTTCAATCAATAAAAACAGCTATCTCTATGATGTCGCTGCCGTCTGCAAGATCCTTGATCTCTGCGCCTTCGTCAGCCTTAGTTTCGGGTTTATTCTTTAGATCAGCTTCGATATAGTAGCAGAATTTGACAAGCGGACGTCCGTCGTATTCAAGATATTCCGTTCTTTCTATTCTGCTTGTCTTAAGAATATAACCGGCATTGTCGAGTATCTCGGCGAGCTTTTCGTTTGCGACCTTGAATGCATCGGAAACTATTGCCTTGTCAAAGGCTTCGCCTGCCGCTTTGCAATATGAGGGTGAAAGTGTAAGGTTTGTTATTATTCCGTCGGCGGACAGACTGAAGCCGAATCTGCCGAAGGTAAGACCGTTGCTGTCGCAGTGCTCGGTAACGGTTATAATAGCGTTATCTGCGTTTATACGGCTGATATCGTAATTATTGTAGCCGCTTATATCATAAGAGGATTCAAACAAATTCTTAATTGCCGCTTTTATATCATCATCTTCAAACCTTTCGATGGATACCGGAATAGGCAATGAGACCCGGCTGACGGCTTGAGTCTTTCTGTCAACATATATCAGATCGCCTCCCTCTCTGTTCTTGATTCTATCAAACGCCGCTTTATCAAATCTGCGCTTTGTAAGCTCATCCTTGTTGGCTTCAAAGAATGCATCCATATCCTCGACGCGGTATATGTCATAGCCGTACTCGCTGTGCTTATCTGTCACAGATCGGTCGTACTTGACCTTTACGGTCAGACCGTATACCTTCAGCTCCGATACATTCTCGAGCTCCTTGTCGGTGAAATCCTCACAATCTCCTCTCAGATAGAACTTACAGTCGGATCCGACGGTCATATTGCCGTACAGCGATTGCTCCGAGCGTGTCTGTTCTGCGGTGAATCTTGTCGGCTCGTAGTTGGCTATGAATTTCATCAGGTTGACAATGTCCTTTACGTCGACATCGCCGTCCTGATTGACATCATATCTTTGAGCGACCGTTCCAAGCGCTCCGGAGACAACCGCTCCGAGAGCGATAGCTGCACCTGCGACAGCACCGACTGCGGTGTAAATCATTTTTTTCATGGAAATTTTCACTCCTTGAAGTATTTTATTATCTGCTGACGGACGGTGTCTCCAACCAGCAAGATGGCAATATAATTTCTCTGCATACCCTATTGTCGGCGACGGCTGCTATGCTTGCAGTGTATGTATTCTGCGTAGAATAGAGGATTGACAGCCGAAAACCGCACAACAATGCGGGATGCCAACGGCAATTCTGAATGGGAAATATTTACATGTATTGCTTGCCCCGTATGTATAGACCGCCTTGCTTCCGGGAATATGTATATCAAATCATAATGCTTGAAAAACAGGCAAAAACAAGCGCAAATTAACGGGCAGTGTATAAATCAACAAATCAGAAAAACATCAATACAACGGAAATATCGGCGATTATGCCAATCAATACCATGTGTAATCATATGCTCAAAGAATGTATCTGTGATGACGGAAGTATTAACAAATGGTAAAATACGAGCTAAATGCATAGAAATGATTCAGCAAAAACTACAATACAATGTATTATTTGCTATAATTCGACAGATTACGACGAATAACGGTTGACATCGGTCGCGACATAGCATGCTTGTATCAACACTTTGACGGGAAAACTTTGCCGTATGATTAACAGAATGCGAGCGGATGTTCACTTAAAAACAGCAATTAAGGAAATTTATAAATAATATATTAATATATCGGCGCGGCATGTGATAACCATCAAAGAATCAACAATGACGACAAGCCATAATATAGTGTCAAAAGAAAACCTCCCGCAACGAAATCAAATTTCGTTGTAGGAGGTTAATTTGCAGCTTTGGTATAGGTCGGAATAAAATCCGGTGTCAATCGTGTCGAATTCTTATATTTCGCCGGACAGAACATCGAGATAGAGCTGCTCCATTCGCCTGCCGAAGGTCTCGGCACCGAAGCCCTCTGCATTTTCGAGCGAATGAAGCTGCATATTATGTGCAAGCTCGCGATCGTCGAGTATGTGCATGACCCCACGTACAAATTCTGTCTCGGTCTCGTACTGATAGCCGTTTTTCCCGTTGTCTAAAACGCCGACGAGGCAATCGTCGCGGCGGCAGACGAGCGGCAGCCCGCTCGACAGCGCCTCAACGTAGGTCAGCCCCTGCGATTCGCTTGTTGATGCACAGACGAAGATATCTCCGGTCTGATAGTATTTGTAGACCTCGTAGCGGTCTATCATTCCCGCAAATACGACGTTTTTCTCCACGCCCGCCTCGCGCACATGCTTTTCAAGCTCAGAGCGGTGCGGACCGTCTCCGACTATCAGCAGCTTTACCTCGGGATCGGCGCGCAGCAGCGCCGGCATATATGATACTATCTCGTCGAGGTTCTTTTCCGCAGCGAGACGGCAGACCGAAACGAGTGTTTTTCCGGGAGTAAGACCGTATTTTGCGAGCAGCTGCTCTTTCTCTTCATGGCTGATGCGTCGGGAGAAGCGATCGAGCTCAATACCTGTCGGAATGACCGTTATCGGGCAGCTGACCTTGTAGCCCTGCTCGGTTTTGCGGAGCTTGTCAGACGGAACGACAAGCGCGTTTGCGGGGTTATAATAGCGGTTGCTGAGCCGACGGATAATGTATTTTCCTATCCGCTTGCTCGGGCAGAAATAGCCGATATAATCCTCATATACAGTATGGCAGGTGACGACGAACGGTATGCCGAGCTCGCGTATCACTCTCGTTGCGAGCTTGCGGGTGGAGAACTCGGTCTGAACGTGAACTATATCGGGCTTCCATGTGATTATTTTATTGATGAGAGGACCTTTTCTGCGCAGGCTCATACGTGCGTCCGGGTATACCGGAACGTGAAATGAAGAGATGAAAAAATCTCCGTTTTTCTCAAATGAGCGGTAGGTCGGCGAAAGCGCGAGTATGCGCACCTCGTGACCGAGTCTGCGCAGCTCGTCGCGCAGCAGAACGACCGAACTCGTCACACCGCTGACCTGGTATTCGTATTGATCTGTCGAGATAAGTATCTTCATAGCGTATCCGTCCGTTTTTATCGGTATAGGTATTGCTGTTCAACTAAACAGTATACCCCGCAAAGATTAACATTCCTTTTACCTGCGGTAAAATTTTGCAAAAATCGGTGTAAGATCACCGCAGACGGCATTTATATCTCGTAGTCGAAGCAGCTGCGAACGGCGGTGAACGGACGAACATATGTGTTCGCTGCCGCAACATGCGCGGGATGAACAGAGTAGCCGCGCAGCGCCTCTGGCGTTGTAAAGGTCGTGTCGAGCATCATGTCGACATTCGACGACGGGAGCGATTCGATGTTTACCGTAACGGCGCTCAGCCCCTCTATCTTGCCGAGCAGTCCCTCGAGCGCCTGCTTTGCCTCTGCCTTGACCTTCTGCTTTTCCTCTGCGGTAAGATCCTCTCTGAGCTTCCAGAGTATTATGTGCTTTGTCATGATTTTTCTCCTTTGATTACTTATAAAAATATATCTATCAAACTTGCCGAAATTAAATTATTTGATTTTCTGTCAGAATTGACACTACTTTGTCATACTTTTTGTTCCTATAAGATATTTCTATCAGTTTAATATTATGAGAATCTGCGTAAGCTCTCTTTTTTTTGTCGTTTTCGAGTTGCCTATAAAAGGCTCGTTTTCCACCAAATTCTCTAACAGGTTTATAGTGCTGTTCTCCTTGACACTCTAGAAAAGCATATAATTCACCATCATTATAAATTGCAAAATCAAAACGTAACGGCGTTTTGTTATCTACACCATATAGACCATCAACAGACACTTCAACTCTATATTCGACCGCATTTTTTATCAAAATATCATTAACAATCCATTGAAAAGAAGATATCTCGTGGCACTTACAATACAATTCACTCCAATATCCATCATATGCCCGATAACCGTAGTCTGTCGGTGGATAAATACCAAACTCATCGCATTTAACCAGTCGTTCTTGATTGCACAAATAGCATCTACAACGATATTCTTTATACACAATAATATCATGATATTTGTCGCGGTTTTTATATCGAATAGGTTCTCCCTCAAGCGCCTCATTTACGCACTCGAGTACTTCATAAGACTCATAAGTCAAACCAACGTAATCGATATTATAATTTTTTGCAAAGCGACGCGGCGTGGCAGCTATAATTTTTGCATCTTTTTCTGCCAGTTTTTTCAGTTCTCTTTTTCTGTATTTATTCCAAGAATCACAATACTTGCCGTTGGGAACACACTCGTCTTTGTTATCTACAAACTGAACAGACTCATCGTTTTCGTACTTCTTCTGTTTACGATAAGTCGCGATATTAGCTGCTGTAGAATACGTAAAACGTTTAGTAATATACATCGGCCTGAAACAATAATTCGGTTGATTTATTAAAGTCTCTTTAGAATAATACCGTATCTTCCCGCACTTACTACACTTACACTTATAGCGAGAAGTTTTTTCTTGCATGTTACCATTGATACTCTGGTACTCCTCACCAGTATCCAGAACCAATAAACATCCATACTTCTCTCCAACAGTAATATTTTCCGATTGATTTACGGTTACCTCATTGTCCAAAAAATAATCACCCTCTCTACCATTGTTACAACACTAAATTTATATATTTTTTCACAAAGTAAAGTGAACAGTGTCACATGCACCAAAAAGCAATTACTGCTAAGGACTAAATATCTTGCAACAGACAAGGCACACTATTCTTATCCATTATCCTTTTTCAAAGCAGCGATGCACTCCACATGCCCCGTGCAGGGGAACATATCTATCGGTGTCAGCTCGCCGCAGACGGTGATGCCGCGCTCACTCAGCATTGCGAGGTCACGTGCGAGGGTCTGCGGGTTGCAGGACATATAGACGAGCGAGCGGGCGTATGCGGCGAGCTCTGCGAGGCGGTCGATCAGCTCCGGCGAGCAGCCCGCGCGCGGCGGGTCTATGATGATAACATCGTACTGCCCCGGCTCGGCGTCGCCTGCGTCGCCGCAGATATAGCGTGCATATCTGCCGCGGATCGGGCGGTTTTCGTTTTGTGCACTACCCGAGGCGGTATTGTCGTTATACGGATCGTCGGGCTGAGTAAAGCCGGCTTTTTCGGCGTTATAGCGTGCGTTTTTGATCGCCGCGGGTACTATCTCGATTCCGGTGAGCGAGACATCTGAGAGTCCCGCCGTGACCGAAAGTCCGATAGTGCCTATGCCGCAATAGAGGTCGAGCACACGGTCGCCGGGACGCAGATCGGCGAGCTCGGCAATCTTTCGATATGCAAGCTCCGCACCGTCGTGATTGACCTGGAAAAACGACGCGGGAGAGATACGAAAATCCACACCGCAGAGACAATCGGTCACGTATTCGCTGCCGTAGATCGGTATATAGCGGCTGCCGAGAATAACATTGGTATCGGCATCGTTTAGATTGAGCAGAAATCCGCTGACCTGCGGGAAGCGCTCGCGCAGTGCGTTGCCGAGCCGGTCTATTCCGGACGGCAGATAGCGCACAACAAGGCAGATGATGAGCGATTCCGAGCCCGTACTGTCCCTGCCGCATCGCATATACAGGTGCCGTGCCGCAGTCATGCCGAGCTGCTCTATCTGCTCTCTTATCCATTCGGCAATGCCGTTCATGGCGGGATGCTGGAGCAGACAGTCGGTGCACGGGATTATCTCGTGCGAGCGGGGCGCATAGTAGCCCATGACTGCTTTTTCGCCCGAAAATGATATGGGGAGCTGTAGCTTATTGCGGTAGCCGAAGCGTTCCGATGCGGAGAGGAGCGGAGCGACGGACAGATCCGAGAGTCCCGCGCGGCGCAGGGCGCTCTCCACCGTTCCGCGCTTCAGCTCAAGCTCGTGCTCGCGGGTAATGCCGACGTAGGTGCAGCCCCCGCAGCGGCGTGATACCGGACAGGGATGCGGCTCGCGGTACGGGGACGGCTTTGTCAGCTCGGTAATACGCGCCACATCGTAGCTCGCACACTCCTTTATCACCTGCACCTTCGCGATATCGCCGTCCACTCCGTGCTGTACGAACAGAACCTTCCCGCCGTCTCGCGCTATTCCGTAGCCGAGGTTGCTGATATCGGTTATTTCCACCTGCACAGTGCGCGGTGGGGTGTTCTTTTTCTTCTTTTGCTTCATTGACCGTACTCCCGCTGATTGCTTATTCTCTTTATTATAGCAGATTACGCGTATTGCGTCAATGCCGGCAGCCGATGTATTCGGTCGTACTGTCGGAATATTCGGAGCCGGCAAATGCTCCGAGTATGCGGCGATTTTGCCGTACGCGGTTGACCCGGAGTATATTTTGTGCTACAATGTGGAAGTGTAAGATTAATAGGAAATTAAAAATGCCGCTGTGCCGCCGACAAACGGCGGCGCCGGAACGGAAATGCCGTCCGAATGAAGCGCGGCATGGGAGACGGAGACGTTATTTTGAAGAAAAAAGAAGAGCTCACGAGCGAGGAAAAGCTCGGCGCAGGACCCGGCGAAAAGCCCGAAAAAAGGAGTACCGAGAACACACGGAAAAAGACGGCGGCGGACAAGTCCGATACTGTCGAAAGTGCGGTAAAAAAGCCGAAGAGAAGATCGTCGGCGGATAAAACGGATACGGGCAAGGGCACTGCAAAGAGATCTGCGAAGAAGTCGACAGAGGGAATGCCGGAAGCGAAAGATAAGCCAAAGACTGCAAAAAACAAGTCTGCCGATAAGAAGCCCGCCGATAAGAAGCCCGCCGGGAAGAAGCCTGCCGGAAAGAAGTCCGAGGCAAAGAAGCCGGACGCAAAGAAGTCTGAGCCAAAAAAGTCCGATACTAAAAAGTCCGACGCGAAAAAGCCGCCCGAGAAAAAGACCGTCACAAAAAGGTCAGGCACGAAAAAATCAGTCTCAAAGAAGGCGGCTCCCGAAAGGATGGCTGACGAAAAAGCCGAGGCTGTCATGCTTGTCGGGAATGCCGAGCGGAACGGCGCGGCCGAGATAGACAGCGCAGCCGCATCCGTTGGTGCCGCCGAGCCTATTAATGCAGCCGAAGCGGTCGGTAATGCCGAATCGGATGATGCTACCGCATCGGTTGCCGAAATCGCACCTCCTGCCGAAATCGCATCGGGTGATGTGCGTGACTCGGTCGGCGTCGGAGGCTCGGAGCGCGAGATCCATGCCGGCGGTGATAACGCCGCTTTCCGAGCAGAGGAATCGCTCCGCGCGGCTCTGCTCGGGCTGCTCGGCTCTCCCGATTATACTCCCATACGCCGCGGCGAGCTGTGCGAGCTTATGGCTCCCGATGACGAGAGGACAGCCGGCGCTGTGCTTGACCGTCTTATCGCCGAGGGCGAGGCGGTAGTCGGTGTGCGGGGCAGGATAATGTCTCTCTCGCGTGCAGGCTGTGTGCGCGGCAGATTCCGCGCCAATGCGCGCGGCTTCGGCTTTGTTACGCCCGAGGAGGGCTTGGGGGACGGCAGCGACATCTATATCCCGGCAGATGAGACCGCATATGCGGTCGACGGCGATACGGTTGTTGTGCGCATGCATGCAGATCGCGACCGACGCGAGCGGCGCTGTGAGGGTGAGGTCATACGCATTGTCGCTCACTCCGTGACCGCCGTTACCGGAACGGTCATTCCCGTACCGCCGGAATATCCGGTCACGAGCGAGACCGGGCTGTGCGTGCGTCCGGACGATCCGTCATATAACTTTATCGTTCTTATAGATGCCGGCAACGATACCGTACCGCACGCGGGCAGCTGCGTCAGCGCGGTCATAACCGATTATCCCGATCATACGGGAACGGCGTGCGGCGTTATCGAGCGCGTTTTCGGCGAGAGCGGAACGCCGGATGCAGTCTACGCATCGGTGTTTTACGAGTACGGAGTGCCGCTCGGACCGAACGGCGCATTTGACGGCGAGCTGCTCGCGGAGGCTGAGCGCATCTCCGAGGAGGGCATACATTACGGTGCGGACGGGGTGCACGGCGGCGATATCGACGGCAGGCTCGACCTGCGCGGGGAGACCGTATTTACGCTTGACGGCGCGGATGCCAAGGACCTTGACGATGCGATAAGCATCAGCCGCGACGGCGACGGCTATATTCTCGGGGTGCATATTGCCGATGTTTCGCATTATGTGCGCCCGGGCAGCGAGCTTGACCGTGAGGCGATGCGCCGCGGCACGAGCGTATATGTGACCGACAGAGTCGTTCCGATGCTGCCGAGACCGATATCGAACGGTATCTGCTCGCTCACGGCTGGGGTCGACCGTCTTACCGTATCGGCGATAATGCATATCGACGCGCAGGGACGCACCGTGCGCTCGGAGCTGCACCGCAGCGTTATACATTCGCGGCTGCGCGGCGTGTACGGTGAGCTGAACGATGTTATCGCACGCGGCGCAGAGTCGGAATATGCCGAGAAATACTCGGTGCTCGGCGAGAGCCTTACATGCGCGCAGGAGCTGTATTCGATACTGCTCGATGCCTCGGGACGCAGAGGCGCGCTCGATATGGAGACCGACGAGGCTCGGATAATTCTTGATGAAAACGGTGCTCCGAGAGATATCGTGCTCGTCGAGCGCGGTACGGCGGAGCGGATGATAGAGCAGTTTATGCTCGCGGCAAACGAGGCTGTGGCGCAGACGCTGCGTACCGCGGGCATGCCGTGCGTTTATCGTATCCACGAGGATCCGTCGCCTGAGAAAATGCGGGCGTTCTCGGTGTTCGCGCACAATCTCGGGCTTGATATAACCCCGCTGCGCGGCGACCGTGTTACACCCGCCGCCTTATCTGCGGTGCTCGCGGAGGCTGAGCGGCGCGGCATAGGCTCGGTCGTTTCGGTGGTGCTGCTGCGCTCGCTTATGAAGGCGCGTTACTCGACCGAGTGCACCGGACATTTCGGGCTTGCGCTCGATAACTATTGTCACTTTACCTCGCCCATCCGCCGCTATCCCGACCTGTGCGTTCACCGCTTTATCGGAATGCTCGCGGACGGTGCGAATGCCGCCGAGATCGCCGCGGCAAAGCGCTTTGCCGAGCAGGCAGCCGAGAGCTCGAACGAGAGCGAGCTGCGTGCGGTAGGGCTTGAGCGCGCGATAGACGATCTGTATAAGGCAATGTACATGAGCGGCAGAGAGGGGGAGGAGTTTGACGGTGTAGTCAGCTCGGTGACCTCGTTCGGAATGTTTGTTTCGCTGCCGAATACGGTAGAGGGACTTGTACCTATATCCTCGCTCGACGGATTTTTTGTGTTTGACGAACGCGCGCTGACGCTCAGCGGAAACCGCACAGTTTATCGGCTCGGTACACCCGTCCGCGTGCGTCTGACACGCTCGGATATCGTTCGCAGGCGGATAGATTTTGTGCTTGTCGGCGGCGGTGAGCGCTCGGAGAGCGGCGACGGTGATAGAATCGCGCGCGGTCGCGGAGGAGCCGCACCTTCTGCCGGCAGACATGCCTCGGACGGGCGCGGCAGAAAGGGCGGACGCGGCAGAGCACGCGGCAATCGCGCATCCGCTCAGCTAAAGCGCGCCGCAAAGGCTGCGCAGAAGAGGCGCGGAGGCAGAGGCGGAAAAGGAAAGGGCGGCAAAAAGAGCAGCGGTCGGCGCAGATGAGACGGCTGCGGTCAATTTGATTTTTATTGGTATACGATATGGAAAAGAAGATATTGAGGTCAAAGCGCGTCAGGGTGCAGACCCACTCGCGGATATGCAATCTGATGTTTGAAAATTTCGTTCGCGGAAAGCTGAGCGAATATGATGAGGCGGAGCGGCTGCACCGAGCTTACGGCGCATGGATTGCGTCGGTCTGCGAGCGCGGACTCGGAACCGCCTCCGCAGCGGCATTTGAGGAGGCAGAGCCTGCGGGAATAGAGGAATTTATCGAGGGGCTGCGCGAGTCCGCGCCGGATTCGGTAGAGGAGATACGCTCGACATCAAGCGGAACGATAGCTGAGTTTGATACGGACGGCAGGCGCAGCTGTGAGCTGCGTTATGACGAGAGCGCGCTGCTCGGCACCGACTGCGAGACTGTGGTGGTATTCGATGATGGGGCGCCGGGACGGATAACCGTTTACCGTACCGGTCCCTCCGGCTCTGCGCTCTGTTTTGATCGGTACAGCCCGCGTATGACGAGCATGTACGCAACGCCGCACGGACAGATAGCTCTCGGTATAATCACGCATCGAGTACATAACAGTCTGTATGAGCTGCTTGACGGCGGCAGCCGCGGCGAGATGGTCATAGACTATACGCTCGAGATGGGCGGCGCTGCGACCGAGTACAGCCACATGCACCTGACGGCGGTCGAGCAGAACGATTGATAAGGCAAACGTATCGCCGAAGCCTAAATACATCTAAAATATATAATACATATAATAAGCACGAGTCAGATGCATAAGTAAAATTGCGGCGCTTTGCCCTCAAAAAACAGGGCGGCTGCCCGCGAAAGGAAGATGAACATGACCGAAACGAATCGCTTGCTGTTTGATTTTATTGCCGCATCACCTACCCCGTATCATGCCGTCGCACAGGCGGTACGCCGGCTCGAGGAGAGCGGCTTTATACCGTTGTCCGAGAGCGAGGAATGGCAGCCCGAGTGCGGAAAGAGCTACTATGTTACCCGCGGCGGCTCGTCGCTCATCGCTTTTACCGTGCCGCAGGAGGACTATGCGGGCTTTATGATAGCTGCATCGCACTCAGACAGCCCGACCTTTCGGCTACGTCAACGCCCGTGCGTCGGCGCAGCCGGCATGACCCGGCTGTCGGTCGAGGGCTACGGCGGAATGCTGAAGTATTCATGGCTTGACCGTCCGCTTTCCGTCGCAGGGCGTGTGACGGTGCGTACCCCGCTCGGCGCGGGTGCCAGACTTGTAGATCTCGGCGCGCCGTGCGCCGTTATACCGAGCGTCGCCATTCATATGCGGCGCGGCGTCAGCGAGAGCGACCTCAGCCCGGCGGTCGATATGCTGCCGCTTTTCTCTGCATCATCCGATGCGGCACCCGACGCGGATATCATGTCGGATATTGCAGAGGCGGCTGGGGTGGATGAGGACGATATCCTCTCGCACGATCTTATGCTCTATGAGCCGTCCTACGGCGAGGAGTGGAACGGGCTCATCTGCGCGCCGCGTCTCGACGATCTGCAGTGCGCATATGCCTCGCTTGAGGCGTTCCTGTGCTCGGGCGAGAGCGGCAGTATAAAGGTGTACTGCCTGCTCGATAACGAGGAGGTAGGAAGCAGAACACGTCAGGGCGCGGATTCTTCATTCCTGCGCGACGCACTCGGCAGAGTGGTCGTGGGTCTCGGCGGCGACGGATCGACGCTTGCGCGCGCGGCATCGGAGAGCTTTCTTGTCAGCTGCGACAACGCACATGCCGTTCACCCCGCGCATCCCGAGCTATCCGACCCGACGCATGCGCCCGTGCTCGGCGGCGGTATTGTGATAAAGTACAACGCTGCGCAGCACTACACGACCGATGGTGTGTCCTCCGCGCTTTTCCGTCTCATATGCGAGGAGGCGGGAGTCGCGGCGCAGGACTATGCCAACCGCGCGGATATGCCCGGCGGCTCGACGCTCGGAAACATCTCCGCATCTCAGCTCTCGGTATGCTCGGTCGATATCGGTATAGCGCAGCTCGCGATGCATTCCTGCCGCGAAACGGCGGGCGCGTCGGATACCGAGGCGATGATACGTGCGCTGACCGTTTTTTACGAAAAGACGCTTATCTGCGAGCGCGACGGAGAGTATAAGCTGCTCTAATTCGCTGCGCTGCATGACGGCATAAACGAAGCATGCAGAGCCACCGTCCGTGCGAAAGCTCTGTCGGCTGTATGGCGCCGTATGGCGTCGCTCGGCTGTGTCGACAGCCGAAATTTTACAGAATAAGCCGATATTTCACAGAACAAAAGGAGGATCCCCGCTTGCAGGGGATCGTGAATGAAATGGATAAATCGGAAAAAAGTAAGATCAAGGACAAAACAAACGCCATGCGCATTATCGAGTCTAAAAAGCTCGAATACAAGCTGTTTACCTGTCCGTGTGAGGAGGCAAAGAGCGCGGACGAGATAGCAGTGATATTCGGCAAGGAGCCGGAGCGGGTGTTCAAGACGCTTGTCACGGTCGGCAAAAGCGGCGAGCACTATGTCTTTATGCTGCCCGCCTGCGATGAGCTTGATCTGAAAAAAGCGGCAAAGGCGGTAGGCGAAAAGTCTGTGGAGATGATAAAGTCAAAGGAGCTGCTCCCGCTCACCGGTTACATACACGGCGGCTGCTCGCCGGTCGGAATGAAGAAATTTTTCCGCACCACCGCGCACATCACCGCGCAGGATTACGAGACCGTCACCTTCAGCGCGGGAAGGATAGGCTGGATGATGGAGATGGCACCCGGCGACCTCGGGCGCGCGATACGGCTCGGATATGCCGACATTACCCGAGAGCATGAATAAGCCGGCGCTGCACCGTAGGACAAGCGGTACGGCGCTGCGATGATAATGCGATGATAAGAAGATAAAAAGATAATATTCGTCGGATACCGGACGCACAAAGGCGCGGTATCGGCTGAGCTGCGTGCTGCGGCTCACTGCCACTTTATAGCGGCTATAAAAAAAGATGATAACAAAAACGCGTTTTGCTCTTCATTTTTTTCAAAAGTGTGGTAAAATACAAGGGTAAGACATTGTCAGGCACCCCGGTGCCGCTTCAACCGACGGCAAGAAAGGAATCAACAGGAATGAGCGATATTTACGAAAATCCGCTGTGCACACGTTATTCCGGTCCCGAGATGAAAAAGATATTCTCCCCGGATACCAAGTTCCGTACATGGAGAAAGCTCTGGATAGCCCTTGCAGAGAGCGAGCGCGAGCTCGGGCTCGGCATAACCGAGGAGCAGATAGCGGAGCTGCGTGCACATGTCGACGATATAGATTACGAGCGTGCGCGTAAGTACGAGCATGAGGTGCGTCACGATGTTATGGCGCACGTCAAGACGTACGGTGACGCATGCCCCGGCGCGAAGGGAATAATCCATCTCGGCGCGACCTCCTGCTACGTCGGAGATAATACCGATATCATACTTATGAAGCGTGCGCTCGGTGTTGTCCGTCGTCTGCTGCTCGGCGCTATCTCCGCCGTTGCGGACTTTGCCGAGAAGTACAAGGACCTGCCGACCCTCGCATATACACATTTTCAGGCTGCTCAGCCGACAACGCTCGGCAAACGCGCGACCCTCTGGCTGCAGGACCTTATCTCCGACCTCGAGCTGCTCGATTTCGAGTCGGGAAGACTGCGCCTGCTCGGCTGCAAGGGCACTACGGGAACCGCCGCGAGCTTCTACGAGCTCTTTGACGGCGATACCGAGAAGATAAAGCTGCTCGAGAAGAAAATTGCCGAGAAGATGGGCATGGACGGCTGCTACCCCGTATCGGGACAGACGTATTCGAGAAAGGTCGACTACAATGTTCTTTCGGTGCTCAGTTCCATCGCGCAGAGTGCGGCAAAATTCTCGAACGACATCCGTCTGCTCGCGCATCTCAAGGAGTTTGACGAGCCGTTCGAGACGGGTCAGATAGGCTCGAGCGCGATGGCATACAAGCGTAACCCGATGCGCAGCGAGCGTATCGCGTCGCTCTGCCGCTATGTGATGATAGACACGCTCAATCCCGCCATCACCGCGGCCACGCAGTGGTTCGAGCGCACGCTCGACGACTCCGCAAACAAGCGTATCTCGGTGCCCGAGGCGTTTCTTGCGATAGACGGTATCCTCTCGCTGTACATCAACATCATCAGCGGCGGAACGCCGTATCCGAACATGATGAAGCGCCATCTCGACGAGGAGCTTCCCTATATGGCGACCGAAAACATCCTTATGTACTGCGTAAAGCGCGGCGGCGACAGACAGGAGCTGCACGAGGCTATCCGCCGTCACTCGGTTGCCGCAACAAAGCAGATAAAGCTCTGCGGCGCGCCTAACGACCTGTTCGACCGCATTCTCGCAGACCCGATATTCGGTCTTAGCCGCGAGGAGCTTGAGAAGGTCGCAGATCCCGCGCTCTTTGTCGGCTGCGCGCCTACTCAGACCGAGGAATATCTGCGCGATGTCGTAAGACCGCTGCTCGAGGCAAACCGCGACGAGCAGGGCGTTAATGTCAGCATCGAGGTCTGAGCGGCTGCATCGGCTTATCCGAATCACTTTTGCTTAAACGAATAATATATATATGAGAGGTACAAAAAATGATCACATCAATCACCGGAATCAACTGGGGCGACGAGGGCAAGGGCAGAATGGTTGACCTGCTCAGCCGCGATTATGACATCGTAGTCCGCTATCAGGGCGGAAACAATGCGGGTCATACCGTAGTTAACGAGAAGGGAAAGTTCATACTTAACCTCCTTCCCTCCGGCATCCTCCGCGACGACACCGTCAACGTGCTCGGACCCGGCATGGTCATCGACGTAGAGCACCTTTTCGGCGAGGTCAAGAAGCTCCGCGATGCGGGCATCACCATTACCCCCGATAACCTCAAGATAAGCGACCGCGCGGTCATCTGCATGCCCTATCACAAGATGCTCGACTGTCTCGAGGAGGATCGCCTCGGAGATGCAAAGTTCGGCTCTACAAGACGCGGAATCGCTCCCGTATACGCCGACCGCTTTATGAAAAAGGTATTCCGTATGGGCGAGCTGCTCCACATGGATTCGGTAAAGCGCAAGATGCCCGGCATCATCGAGTGGAAGAACCTCACCGTTCACGGCGGCTACGGCGCGCCCGAGCTAAAGAGCGAGGATATGATCGCATGGCTCGAGGAGTTCGGTCTGCCGTTCACCGACTATATCTGCAATACTACCGAATATCTCGGCGCTGCCGTCAAGGCGGGCAAGAATATCATGTTCGAGGCTCAGCTCGGCGCGCTCCGCGATATCGACTTCGGCATCGTGCCCTACACCAGCTCCTCTTATACTATTTCGTCCTTTGCCCCCATCGGCGCGGGCATTCCGTTCGCTCATCTCGATAAGGCTATCGGCATCATGAAGGCTTACTCGAGCTGCGTAGGTGAGGGTCCCTTTACCTGTGAGCTGTTCGGCGACGAGGCAAAGGCTCTCCGCGACGCGGGCGGCGAGTACGGTGCTGCTACAGGCAGACCCCGCAGAGTCGGCGGCTTTGATATCCCCGCCTCCAAGTACGGTATTCTTATGCAGGGTGCTACCGAGATCGCACTGACCAAGCTCGATGTACTCTCTTACCTCGATAAGATACCCGTCTGCGTCAAGTATGATGTTGACGGTGAGCTTACCGACGTGTTCCCCGTAGGCGATGCGCTCAATGCGGCTAAGCCCGTTTATGAGTACCTCGACGGCTGGAAGACCGATATCTCAGGCTGCCGCAGCTTTGATGAGCTGCCCGAGAATGCGCAGAAGTATGTTAAGTATATTGAGCGCATGACCGAGTGCAATATCAAGTATGTATCTGTCGGAGCGGGGCGCGACGAGTATTTCATCATGTAACTTAGGAAAGGCTAAATACCGCCGAAAACCGTCTCTGCCGTACGCATGTACGGCGACGAGGCGCGTTTCAACGCTTCTGCATCTTTTTTATCTCTCCCCGATTCGGGTCGGCTGAAAAAGCGCAGACCGA
>URAP01000019.1 GCA_900545935.1 uncultured Eubacteriales bacterium | reverse complement strand
GATAGACGGTCGCATATCCGCCGCTGTGCCCGATTCGAACGCAGCGTCCGCTCATATCGTCATCATAGACGCTCTCTATTATACCGTCCGCGCAGCAGCGCACCTCGGTGCCTATCGGTGCATCGATATCGACGCCCATGTGTGTGCGGTAATCGTTCATCGTTATCGAAAATACCGGCATATCTGCGGAAAAGGACGCGCTGATCTTGCCGCCCACCGGCATAATAAACTCCGGGGTCTGCTCTTCTGCCGGGGCTATGACCGGTTCGCTCTCGGGTTCGAGCCCGTCTATTGCCTCAACTCCTGCATTTACCGGTGCGGTCGCCTCGCTCTGCGGTGCGGCGGTCGTTATAACGGGCGCGGGTGCATCGGTCACCTCGGGCGCGGGAGTGTCCTTCCTCGAGGATATCGCGGTGAAAATGGTTACACACATAATCGAAGCGAGCATCAGCGCAAGGATTATGTATATAACGCCGCTGAGCTTAGCTCTCTTTGCGTTATAATCCATAACTCTTTTTTTCCTTTCGTTTTCAGGTTTCGGAGCCTATCGCTCCGTTCATAGCATATTTTGCGGCAGCGCAGGCTTTTTTATTCACGAAAAGAAAAATATATTTGTAAGGTATGCGGCGGTTGTTCGCACGGCAGCGCAATGCAGCCTTGAGTGTATCGGCGACTGATAAAATTAACGGCAGCCGCGTGCGGAGGGGATATTTGAAGCCGTCGGCAATTAATAGTCCCGAAATACCAAAGCGCATATCTTAAAAAAATAAGAATGAGAGAATTGAAACTATTGAGTATGGACGTGGGGGAAAAGAAATACTCTGAGAAGAGCTTAAAGCAAATGACATAAGGAAATAAAAACACCCGTCGGCTCACGCGCGGTGAGCGGGCGGGTGATAATTTTCGGATTTGTCGGTGCACCGCATGCACACGGCATGAACGGCGCTGAGCTCGGAGCGGCAGCGACGCTTATTCGGCGGAAAGGTTGACCGCCTGCGCCGCTGTCGTCGGCTCGGATGGCTTGTCCTGTCGGACAGCCGCTTTGCTTTGTAAATTACTGAACTACTGCGCGCTTAAGGGTGGCTACGCAATCAGCGCAAACGAGCTTGCCCTTGAATACAGTAACGTAGTCTGAGTTGCCGCAGAAGATGCAGGAGGGCTGATACTTTTTGAGAATGATCTTATCATCATCTACAAAAATCTCGATAGAGTCCTTAGCCTTGATGTCGAGTGTATTACGGATCTCAATAGGAAGAACGATTCTGCCCAGCTCGTCAATCTTTCTGACAATGCCTGTTGATTTCATTGTGGTTTTCTCCTTTCAAATATAAAAAGATATAAATAATGGAATATATCTCGGGCGAGATGTGCCATACGGCAGCAAAAAGCCCATTTTCGCGGGTCCGACACTGCACTTTCGGATCCCACGGTGGTATTATACCACTTAATGTATGTTCTGTCAAGATAAACTATTAAACAAGTTTATAAAGCACAAAATTCCATGCTGTGGCAATAATTTTGCTTGTGAGAAAAGAGATGAATGTTAATAAAGTGTAAATTTAACATATGACGAAGTTTTTTTCGGAAAAGCTATTGCAAAAAAACTCCCTTTAATGTAAAATAGTAAGGCTTGATGTGCGATGAAGCGGAAGGTGGCTGCGACGGCCTCGCTGCTGTACGCAGGGAATTTCCGCAGAGTATGTCCGAGTTTATAAACCGGGCGGCAAACGCACCGAGCGGCAGGGAAGAATAAGCGGCGCTGTCGCGCCAAAAGGCTGCGGCAGACCCCGTTATTTTTAAGAACCCGTCCGAAACACCCGGAACAGTGTGCGGCTTTTCGAAACCCGGGAAAGCGGCTCGCGTCAAGGGAAAACCTCGGTGTAGGTCCCCCTGAATTCTTTAAGGAGGAAAAACAGATGGCAGCAATTAAGGAAAAGCTCAGAATCAGACTCAAGAGCTACGATCACACCCTTATCGACACGGCTGCGGAGAAGATCGTTGAGACCGCTAAACGCAACGGCGCTACGGTATCGGGTCCCGTTCCGCTTCCTACCGATCGTGAGATCGTAACCATTCTTCGCGCAGTCCACAAGTACAAGGACAGCCGCGAGCAGTTTGAGATGAGAACTCACAAGAGACTCATTGACATCATCAAGCCTTCTCAGAAGGTCGTTGACGCAATGATGAGCCTCGAGCTCCCTGCAGGTGTTGATATCGAAATCAAGCTCTGATGCCTGCGATTTGCCTACATTATTAAATATAGGCAAGAAGCGCACCGCCGGCGCATTTCGGCGGCAAAGTCGGCCGCGCTGCATGACCGAGAGGTGAGCAGCCTACGGCATTGTCATGTTGGTCTCCTCGGAGATCAACCAATAACAGAAAGGAAAAGAGATACTTATGAAGAAGGGTATCATCGGAAAGAAGCTGGGTATGACCCAGATCTTTGACGAGGCAGGAAACGTAATTCCTGTTACAGTTCTTGAGGCAGGACCCTGCGTCGTTGCCCAGAAGAAAACAGTCGAGAATGACGGCTACGATGCCGTTCAGCTCGGATTCGAGGATGTAGCCGAGAGAAAGCTCACGAAGCCTGAGCTTGGTCATTTTAAGGCTGCCGGCGTATCCAACAAGAGACACCTCAAGGAGTTCCGCCTTGATGATTGCTCCGGTCTTAATGTAGGCGATACCGTCACCGCTGACATTTTTGCGGCAGGTGAAAAGGTCGACGTAACCGGAATTACCAAGGGTCGCGGATTCACGGGCGTTGTCAAGAGATGGAACGCACATATTCTCAGAATGACACACGGTACCGGTCCTATTCACCGTCAGCCCGGTTCTATGGGCTCGACCTCCACACCATCCCGCATCTTCAAGAACAAGATCATGCCGGGTCAGTATGGTAATGAGCAGGTCACCGTATTAAACCTTGAAGTCGCAAAGATCGACGCGGAGGCGAACCTCATCGCGGTTAAGGGCGCAGTTCCCGGAGCCAAGGGCGGTATCGTATTCATCCGTGATACGGTCAAGAATGCGTAATCGGAAGGAGGAAGTTACATGCCGGTTTTAAAAGTAGTCGATATGTCTGGTAAAGAAACAGGCGAAATCACCCTCTCCGATGTTGTATTCGGTTGCGAGGTAAACGCCACTGTTCTTCACACAGCGGTAAAAGCATATCTTTCAAATCAGAGACAGGGTACACAGTCTACCCTCACACGCACCGAGGTTTCCGGCGGCGGTAAGAAGCCCTGGAGACAGAAGGGTACCGGCCGTGCAAGACAGGGCTCCACAAGAGCTCCGCAGTGGACACACGGCGGCGTGGCTCTCGGTCCGAAGCCGAGAAAGTACAAGATGTCTCTTAACAAGAAGGTTAAGAGAATCGCTATGTGCAGCGCTCTCAGTGACAAGGTCGCAGGCGGCAATATGGTAGTCGTTGACTCCATCAAGACCGATGAGTACAAGACCCGCGTAATGGTCGACATGCTCAAGGCGGTCGGTGCCGGAAAGAAGAGCCTCGTTGTTCTCGCTGACGGTGATGCAAAGGTCATCAAGAGCTTTGCAAACATCGAGGGCGTAAAGACAGCGTCCTGCACAGAGGTGAATGTCTATGACATTCTCAACGCCGACACATTTGTCGTCGCTGCAGACGCAGCAAAGAAGCTCGAGGAGGTATTTGCATAAATGAAGACCGTTTATGACATCATAATCGCCCCTGTTATCACAGAGGATTCGATGGCTATGAGCGCAGACAAGAAGTATGCGTTCAAGGTTCTTTCGGATGCAACCAAGCCTGAGATTGCAGCTGCGGTTGAGAAAGCATTCAAGGTTGACGTAAAGTGCGTTAACATCATTAACGTCAAGAAGCAGCCCAGACGCTACGGAGTACACAGTGGTTACAAGTCTGCTTGGAAAAAGGCTATTGTTACTCTCAAGGAGGACTCGAAGCCTATCGAGTTCTTTGAAGGACTGAACTAAGGAGGTAAACGGATATGGCAACAATCAAATACAAGCCTACCAGCAACGGCCGTCGTAATATGACCGTGCCGTCATTTGAAGAGCTTACAAAGTTTACTCCCGAAAAGAGCCTTGTAAAAACTCTCAAAAAGCATTCCGGCCGTAACAGCTACGGTCGTATCACCGTTCGTCATCACGGCGGCGGAAACAAGAAGAAGTATCGTATCATAGACTTCAAGCGCAATGTAAACGGCGCGGCTACCGTAGTCGGCATCGAGTACGATCCTAACCGTACCGCATACATCGCACTCCTCTCCGACACCGAGGGCAAGAAGAGCTACATCATCGCTCCCGAAGGCCTGAAGGCAGGAGATACCGTTTATACCGGTCCCGACTCCGATATCAAGGTGGGCAACACACTTCCTATCGCTAATATCCCCGTCGGTACCATCGTCAACAGCATCGAGCTCCACCCCGGTAAGGGCGCGCAGCTTGTCCGTTCCGCAGGTGCATATGCACAGCTCATGGCTAAGGAGAACGGCATGGCTCAGATACGCCTTCCCTCGGGCGAGGTTCGTCTCGTTGCCCTTGACTGCAAGGCTACGATCGGAACGGTCGGCAACATCGAGCACGACACCGTCAAGGTCGGTAAGGCAGGTAAGACCCGCCATCGCGGCATTCGTCCTACCGTCCGCGGTTCTGCCATGAACCCCTGTGACCACCCGCACGGCGGTGGTGAAGGTAAGTCTCCTATCGGACGTCCTTCTCCCGTTACCCCGTGGGGCAAGCCTACCAACGGCTATAAGACTCGTAACAAGAAGGCGAGAACCGACAAGTTCATCGTCAGACGTAGAAACGGTAAATAATTAAGGAGGCATTGAATAATGAGCAGAAGTCTTAAAAAGGGACCTTTCGTCGAAGCTAAGCTCTTTGCCCGTGTTGAGGCAATGAACGCAGCAGGCGAGAAGAAAGTCCTCAAGACATGGTCGAGAGCTTCCACCATTTACCCTGAGTTTGTCGGCCACACTATTGCGGTTCACGACGGAAGAAAGCATGTTCCGGTATATGTTACCGAGGACATGGTCGGACATAAGCTCGGCGAATTCGCACCTACGAGATCTTTCCGCGGTCACGCGGGATCCAAGACCTCGAACAACGGTAAATAAGGAGGCACGAGCAAATGGAAGCTATCGCTAAGATGAGATATATCAGGATTTCCCCCCGCAAGGTGCAGATCGTTCTCGATCTCATCCGCGGCAAGGACGCAGCAACTGCTATGGCAATCCTGAAGCACACCCCCAAGGCGGCAAGCGAGAGCCTTATCAAGCTCCTCAACGCTGCTGTCGCAAACGCAGAGCACAACTTTGATATGGATCCGAGCAAGCTCGTCGTATCTAAGTGCTTTGTAACCCCCGGTCCTACTCTCAAGCGCATGATGCCGAGAGCTAAGGGTCGCGGAGACCGTATACTCAAGAGAACCAGCCACATCACTCTTGCAGTGGCTGAGAAAGAATAATCGGGAGGAGGAAAAGAAAAATGGGTCAGAAAGTTAATCCGCACGGCCTGAGAGTCGGCGTTATCAAAGACTGGGACTCCAGATGGTTCACTAAGGACGAGGAGTTCGGCGACACGCTCGTTTCGGACTACAAAGTCAGAGAGTATCTTAAGAAGAGCCTCTTCCTCGCCGGTGTTCCGAAGATCGAGATCGAGCGCGATAATCTTCGCGTAAGAGTATTCATTCACTGCGCAAAGCCCGGTATGGTTATCGGTCGCGGCGGCTCCGAGATCGACAAGATCCGCGTTGCGATCGAGAAGATCGTAGGTAAGCCCGTAACCGTCAATGTTGTTGAGGTTCGTCAGCCCGATCTCAATGCTCAGCTTGTTGCAGAGAGCATCGCAAGTCAACTCGAGAGGCGTATCTCCTTCCGTCGCGCTATGAAGGGCGCTATCGGAAGAACAATGAGAATGGGCGCTAAGGGTATCAAGATATCCGTCAGCGGTCGTCTCGGCGGCGCGGAGATCGCACGTACCGAGCACTATCATGAGGGAACCATCCCGCTTCAGACCATCCGTGCAGACATCGACTACGGCTTCTGGGAGGCTAACACCACCTACGGCAAGATCGGCGTCAAGGTATGGATCTATAACGGCGAGGTCCTTATGGATTCCAAGAACAGAGCTAAGCGCTCCTTCCCGGACGCAAGACCGGCTGAGCGCAATGACCGTCGCGGAGACCGTCGTGGTGACCGCCGCGGAGATCGTCGCGGAAACTTCGGTTCTCGTCAGGGAGGGCCCCGCAACAATAATGCCGGCAGAAGCGGTGCACCCAGAGGCGGCGCGCCCCGCACCGGCAGAACACCTAAAGAAGGGGGAGCAAACTGATGTTAATGCCTAAGAGAGTCAAGTACAGACGTGTACACCGCGGCAGAATGAAGGGTCAGGCTACCCGCGGAAATACGCTTACGTACGGCGATTTCGGTCTCGTTGCTACCGAGCCCGCATGGATCACCAGTAACCAGATCGAGGCTGCCCGTATCGCGATGACACGTTACATCCGCCGTGGCGGTAAGGTCTGGATCAAGATCTTCCCGGATAAGCCGGTAACCGAGAAGCCTGCCGAGACCCGAATGGGATCCGGTAAAGGTTCTCCCGAGTACTGGGTATCCGTCGTCAAGCCCGGAAGAGTTATGTTCGAGATGAACGGCGTTCCGCTCGAAACAGCAAAAGAAGCTATGCGTCTCGCATCTCATAAGCTCCCTATCAAGTGCAAGTTTATTGCAAGAGCTACCGAGACCGAGAACGCTGATTAAGGAGGAATAAGCAGTGAAAGCAAGTGAAATGCAGAGTATGTCTGTAGAAGAGCTCTCCAAGAAGCTCGCAGACCTTAAGGAAGAACTGTTTAACCTTCGTTTCCAGCATGCAATCAACCAGCTTGACAATCCCCACAGGATCGACGATGTCAAGAAAGATATCGCACGTGTCATGACGGTTATGCGTCAGAAGAACGCATAAGCGCAGGAGGTTAAAGAATGAGTAACGAGATGAATAGCGAACGTAATCTGAGAAAGACCCGCGTCGGTCGTGTCATCAGCACTGCTATGGATAAGACCGCGGTCGTCTCCATCGAGGATAACGTAAAGCACGCCAAGTACGGCAAGGTCATGAAGCGCTCTATTTCCGCACACGTTCACGATGAGAATAATGAGTGCGGTGTCGGCGACAAGGTTGAGATCATGGAGACAAGACCTCTGTCCAAGACCAAGAGATGGCGCCTCGTCCAGATCATCGAAAAGGCTAAGTAATTAGCATCTTTATTTCGGTAAAAACGCATCGTCCCCATCGGGACGGCGCGGATTTATCTCCGGAGATAACGAATCTCCGGAGTATAATCACCGATCTGCCCGTGCAGGAATACAATCGGTGATAATACGCCCGCGTAAGCTGTAATGCGCGGACGGCTGAACTTTTCACAAGGAGGAAAAAACAGTGATTCAACAGCAGAGTTACATGAAGGTTGCCGACAATACGGGCGCTAAGGAGATCATGTGTATCCGCGTGCTCGGCGGTACTGGTCGCCGTTATGCAAATATCGGCGATGTCGTAGTCGCAACCGTAAAGAAGGCCGCTCCCGGCGGTACCTGCAAGAAGGGTGACGTCGTTAAGGCTGTCATCGTACGCTCGGTAAAGGGCGTCAAGAGAGCCGACGGCTCGTATGTTCGTTTCGACGACAACGCAGCGGTCATCATCAAGGAAGATAAGAACCCCAGAGGTACTCGTATCTTTGGGCCGATAGCAAGAGAGCTTCGTGATAAGGACTATCTTAAGATCCTTTCGCTCGCTCCCGAAGTACTTTGATCGGAGGCAAATGCAATGAAAAAGCTTCATGTAAGAAAAGATGACGAAGTAGTTGTTATCTCCGGCAACGACAAGGGCAAGCGCGGTAAGGTTATAAGCGTTTCTCCTTCCGAGGGCAAGGTCCTCGTAAGCGGAGTTCATATGGTAAAGAAGCATCAGAAGCCGCGCCGTCAGGGCGAGGCAGGGCAGATCCTCGAGGTCGAGGGCGCAATCTACGCTCAGAAGGTTGCTCTTTACTGCCCTAAGTGCGACGCAGGTCGCCGCAGCAAGGTTACCGTCGGCAAGGACGGCAAGAAAATCAGAGTATGCGCTAAGTGCGGCGCAGAGCTTTAATCGGAGGTAAAGGAATATGTCAGCAAGACTCAGAGATCTTTATAAAAACGATGTAGCTCCCGCTCTGATGAAGAAGTATAACTATAAGAGCCCGATGCAGATTCCGCGTTTCGACAAGATCGTTATCAATGTCGGTACGGGCGACGCAAAGGATAACTCCAAGGTTATCGAGAACGTAATCGGCGATATCACAACTATTGCCGGTCAGAAGGCTGTTGCTACAGTTGCAAAGAAGTCGGTCGCTAACTTCAAGCTCCGTCAGGGCATGAAGATCGGCGTTAAGGTAACACTCCGCGGTGAGAGAATGTACGAGTTTATGGACAGACTCTTCAACTTTGCGCTTCCCCGAGTACGTGACTTCAAGGGTATCGGTAAGGATTCCTTCGACGGCAGAGGCAACTACTCTCTCGGTCTGAAGGAGCAGCTGATCTTCCCCGAGATCGAGTACGATAAGGTTGAGAAGATTCGCGGTATGAACATCGCTTTCGTCACAACAGCACACACCGACGATGAGGCACGTGAGCTTCTTTCGCTCATGGGCGCACCGTTTGAGAAGTAAGGAGAAGCACGATGGCTAAGAAATCAATGATTCTCAAACAGCAGAAGACACAGAAGTATTCCACCCGTGAATACAACCGCTGCAAGATCTGCGGTCGTCCTCACGCGTATCTTCGTAAGTACGGCATCTGCCGTATCTGCTTCCGCGAGCTTGCCTACAAGGGTGCCATTCCCGGTGTTCGCAAGGCAAGCTGGTAATCGACAGATTGCCGCACACAGTATCGGATGAAATACAGTCTGCATCCGATGCGCAAGAAAAGCTTCCGGAGCTTAATCGGAAGGAGAGCGGCACGTGCCGCTTTAACCGCCGATACCAAGCCGACTCAGTCGGCATTGCATTAAGGAGGAAATAAAATGCAAATGTCAGATGTAATTGCGGATATGCTCACAAGAATCCGTAATGCTAACAATGCAAAGCACGAGACCGTAGATATTCCTGCGTCCAATATGAAGAAGTCTATCGCGGAGATCCTTCTCAGCGAGGGCTACATCAAGGGCTACAACGTCATTGACGACGGCAAGCAGGGCATTATCAGAATCACCCTCAAGTACAACGGCAAGCAGAAGACTATTCAGGGTCTGCGCCGTGTGTCCAAGCCCGGTCTTCGCATCTATTCCAGCTGCGAGGATATGCCGAGGGTTATGAACGGACTCGGTATCGCAATCATCTCAACGTCCAAGGGTATAATGACCGATAAGCAGGCTCGCAACGCTAATGTTGGCGGCGAGGTTCTTGCTTTCGTATGGTAATCGGTAAGGGAGGAACAGAATTATGTCAAGAATTGGTAGAATGCCTGTTGTGATCCCTGCCGGCACCGAGGTTACAGTTGCCGACGGCAATGTTGTTACCGTAAAGGGAAAGCTCGGAACTCTCACACAGACCTTTAATTCCAGAATGATTATCTCTCAGGAGGGTAATACGCTGACTGTCAGCCGTCCTTCCGACGAGAAGGAGGACCGTGCACTTCACGGCCTTACGAGAACGCTTATCCACAACATGGTCGTCGGTGTATCCGATGGCTATGAGAAGAAGCTTGAGATCGTAGGCGTAGGTTACAGAGCCCAGAAGGCAGGTAAGACGCTCACGCTCAATCTCGGTTATTCGCACCCCATCACCTTTGAGGATCACGACGGTATTACCTTCGAGACCCCCGACTCTAACACTGTTATTGTCAAGGGCTATGACAAGCAGCTCGTAGGTCAGACCGCAGCAGTTGTGCGCGGTTGCCGTCCGCCTGAGCCGTACCTCGGCAAGGGTGTTAAGTATGCCGGTGAACATATCCGCCGCAAGGCCGGTAAGTCCGGTAAGTAAGCGAAGGGAGTGGCTGAGAAATGATAATAAGAAAAGATTCCAATATTGGACGTATTCTTAGACACAAGAGAGTCAGAGGTAAGATCTCCGGCACTGCGGCTCGTCCGCGTCTCTGCGTCTACCGCTCCAATAGCAACATTTACGCTCAGGTAATCGACGACGTAAGCGGTAAGACCCTCGCAAGTGCAAGCACTGTCGAGCGTGACTTCACCGAGTACGGCGGAAACAAGGCTGCTGCTCGCAAGGTTGGCAATCTTGTTGCAAAGCGTGCCCTTGAGAAGGGCATTGAGACGGTTGTATTCGACCGCGGCGGTTATATCTACCACGGCAGAGTACAGGAGCTTGCAGACGGCGCCCGCGAAGGCGGACTCAAATTCTAAGGGAGGTTACAGTGATGGCTAAAAGAATTGACGCATCCTCGCTGGAATTCGAACTTGAGGAGAAGCTCGTTGCCTTGAACCGTGTTTCCAAGACAGTTAAGGGCGGTCGTATCGCACGCTTCACAGCTATCATGGTTGTCGGAGATAAGAACGGCCATGTCGGCTACGGTCTCGGAAAGGCGGCAGAGGTACCGGATGCTATCCGCAAGGGTATCGAAGACGCGAAGAAGAATCTTATAGAGGTTTCCCTGAAGGGAACAACGATCCCGCACGAGGTTATCGGTGAGTTCGGAGCAGGCAAGGTACTTATCAAGCCGGCTGCCGAAGGTACCGGTATCATCGCAGGCGGTACGGTCCGTTGCGTTCTGGAGATGGCAGGTATCAAGAATATCCGTGCTAAGTGTCTCCGCTCGAACAATCCTACAAACGTGGTAAAGGCTACATTTGAGGGACTCAGATCGCTGCGCACTGCGGAGGAGGTCGCTAAGACTCGCGGCATCTCCGTTCAGGCGCTGAAGAACTAAGGAGGAACCGAAAATGAGTAAGGTTAAGGTTACACTCACAAAGAGCCTGATCGGTTCTAAGCCGAACCAGAAGTCCACTGCCGAGTCGCTCGGTCTGCGTAAGATCGGCGACAGCATCGTTCATGAGGCAGGCAGTGTTCTCGACGGTAAGCTCGCAAGAATCGGTCACCTCGTAAAGGTTGACTCTGCTGAGTAATCAGACTCGGTATACGCTTTATAATAAGGAGGATCGCCGCACGGCGCAGCGCAGGCATCTGCCGGCGCAATTCCTCCGACACAGAAAGGAATGTTCAAATGAAACTCCATGAACTTTCACCTGCCCAGGGCTCTGTCAAGGCAGCCTTCCGCGTAGGCAGAGGTCCCGGTTCCGGCAACGGAAAGACCTCCGGTAAAGGTCATAAAGGCCAGAACGCTCGTTCCGGCGGCGGAGTACGCCCCGGCTTCGAGGGCGGTCAGATCCCGCTTTACAGACGACTTCCGAAGAGAGGCTTCAAGAACCACTTCGCTGTTAATTACGCAATCGTTAATGTTGCGGCACTCAACGAATTTGAGGACGGCGCTGTTGTTGACGAGGCAGTTCTTCTCGAGCGCCGCCTTATCACCGATCCTATGGACGGTCTTAAGATTCTCGGCAACGGCGAGCTCACCAAGAAGCTCACCGTAAAAGCTAACCGCTTCACAGCTTCCGCTAAGGAAAAGATTGAGGCAGTAGGCGGAAAGGCCGAGGTGGAATAACGTGTTTAAGACGATAGTCAACGCTTTCAAGATGCCCGATCTTAGAAAGAAGATGTTGTTCGTACTTATGATCCTCCTTGTTTACCGTCTCGGTGCGGTTATCCCCGTTCCGTTCGTAAACTCGGATACTCTTGCCGAGACCTTTAACTCGGCGAGCGGATCTATCTTCCAGTACCTGAATATCATGTCAGGTGAGGCATTCTCGCGTGCAACACTGTTTGCATTGTCTGTCCAACCGTATATCACGGCTTCCATCGTTATGCAGCTGCTCACCATCGCCATTCCTGCTCTTGAAAGACTGCAGAGCCAGGGCGAGGAGGGCAGAAAAAAGATCACAACTATCACTCGTTACGTCACCGTCGGCCTCGGTCTCATCACCTCCTACGGTTATTATGCGTACATCAAGTCCACCGGAGCTCTTATCAGCATGACCTCTCAGGGTCAGAAGGTGCTTGCTGCGCTCGTAATCATTGCGTGCTATTCCGCAGGCTCGGCGCTTGTAATGTGGATGGCTGAGAAGATCAACGAGTTCGGTATCGGAAACGGTATCTCGCTCATCCTCTTCGCAAACATTCTCTCCAGCACTCCCCGCATCGTATCCATGCTGTACAGCTTCTTCGTAAGCGGTCGTCCATGGTACATCGTTGCAGGCGAGGCTATCATCATTGCATCGCTCGTAATCGTTGTGTTCGTTGTCTTCGTTACCAACAGTGAGAGACGGATTCCCGTACAGTATGCTAAGAAGGTTGTCGGCCGCAAGATGTACGGCGGTCAGTCCTCTTATCTGCCGATCAAGCTGAATATGTCCGGTGTTATGCCTATCATCTTCGCAAGCTCGATCATCTCCCTGCCGACCACGCTCGCGCTTATCATCAAGCCGAACGAAGGCAGCGTATGGGATCATATCGTAAACTTTTTCTCGTACAATTCCTGGTTCTACCCGGTCGCGATGTTCCTTCTGATAATTGCGTTCGCTTACTTCTATGTTGAGATCTCGTTCAATCCTGTCGAGGTCGCTAATAACCTTCAGAAGAACGGCGGCTCTATCAGAGGTATCCGTCCCGGCAGACCTACGGTTGAGTACATCAGAAAGGTACGCGGCAGGATCACTCTTATCGGCGCGCTGTTCCTTGACATCGTTGCCGTACTCCCGATCATCGTTAATCTTGTCTCCGGCTCGAGCGTAGGCAGTATCGCATTCGGCGGCTCGTCGCTGCTGATCATTGTCGGTGTTGCTCTTGAGACCGTTACCGAGCTCGAGGCACAGATGACCATGAGACATTACAAGGGCTTCCTTGATTGATGTCGTGAGGGAAAATAAGATGAAGATTATATTTTTAGGCGCACCCGGCGCCGGTAAGGGAACGCAGGCTGAAATAGTCAGCGAGACTTATAAGATCCCCGCGATCTCTACCGGAGCTATTATAAGAGAAGCCATCAAAACCGGAACCGAGATGGGCAAGGCTGCTAAGTCTTATACCGAGGCAGGCAAGCTCGTTCCAGACGAGGTCGTGATAGGCATTATCAAAGAGAGACTCGCAAAGGATGATTGCAAGAACGGCTTTATCCTTGACGGATTCCCCCGCACCGTACCGCAGGCGGAGGCTCTTGACGCTATGGGCGTTGAGATCGACCGCGTGGTAAGCATCGAGGTATCCGACGAGGCGATAGTCGAGCGCATGAGCGGGCGCAGAGTATGTCCCTCCTGCGGCGCTTCCTACCATACGGAGTGGAAGAAGCCGAAGGCTGATGGCGTATGTGATGCCTGCGACGAGGCGCTTACCATCCGCCGCGACGACAGCCCCGAGGTGGTTCTCGACCGCCTCAAGGTTTATCATGAGCAGACCGAGCCCCTCAAGGGCTACTATGAAAAGAAGGGCAAGCTCAGAACGGTCATAGGACAGGAAGAGGTCGCTGATACCACAAAGCTGACTCTCGCTGCCCTCGCCGACTGAAGGCTCTCCTTTAGAGGTCGATCGTTCGATGATAACTCTTAAAAATAAAGCACAGATCTCTCGTCTGAGAGATGCCGGAAAGATTACCGGAGAGGCACTTCTGGCGGGCGGCGAGGCTGCAAAGCCCGGCGTATCCACCCATCAGATAGACACTGTCATTCGCCGCTATATCGAGAAGTGCGGGGCAAAGCCCACATTTCTCGGTTACGGTGGATTTCCGGGCAGTGCGTGTATCTCTGTAAATGACGAAGTTATCCACGGAATACCCTCTGTCGATAAGATACTGAAGGAGGGGGACATCGTTAAGATCGATGTCGGAGCTTTTTACAATGGCTATACCGGCGACAGCGCAGCGACCTTTGCGGTCGGCGAGGTCTCCGAGGAGGCTGCAAGGCTTATTTCCGTAACAAAGAATTCCTTCTGGCGCGGTATCGCCGCTGCAACCGTAAACGGAGGCAGAATAGGGGATATCGGTGCCGCTATCGACGGCTATGTTACCGAGAACGGTTTCTCTACCGTGAGAAGGTATGTCGGTCACGGCGTGGGGCGCGAGCTTCATGAGGAGCCGGATGTACCGAACTACGGTCGTCCCGGAAGGGGTCAGCGACTGCTTCGCGGAATGACGATAGCGGTAGAGCCGATGGTTTGTACGGGAACATACGAGGTGAGAGAGCAGGCGAACGGCTGGACTGTAGAGACCGCCGACGGAGGACTTGCTGCTCACTATGAACACTCTATTGCATTCACCGAGGACGGAATAATGATATTGGATGCCATCGACGTACCCGATTTTGTCGAGTACGGCGCAGCTCCGCTGACATTTGACCGCTGAAGTGACTGACTTAGATATTTCATCACCGCCAACCGGCGGATACTGCCGCGCGAGCGGCACAGCCAAGACGTAAAAAGACCAAAATACAGTATTGACAGGAGGGATTGTTCTGGCTAAGGATGATATTCTCGAATTTGAAGGCACGGTAATCGAATCCATGCCCAATGCGACCTTCAAGGTCCAGCTGCCCAACGGACATATCGTTTCAGCACGTATTTCCGGTAAGCTAAGAATGAATTATATTTGGATACTGCCCGGTGATAAGGTCACGGTAGAGGTATCGGTTTACGACCTTACCAAGGGACGGATCACATGGCGTACCAAGGCAGAAAGGAACGGTAATTGAAATGAAAGTTAAACCTTCCGTTAAAAAGATATGCGATAAATGTAAGATTATCCGTCGCCACGGCAAGATCATGGTGATATGCGAGAATCCGAAACACAAACAGAGACAGGGCTGATTCCTGTCGGGTCAAAAGGAGTGAATAAATAAGATGGCACGTATTGCAGGCGTAGATATTCCGAACGGAAAGCGCATTGAGATCGCCCTTACCTATATCTACGGTATAGGTCGCAGCACTGCGAATCAGATACTTGCAAAGACAGGCATCGATCCGGACACCCGCGCTCAGGCACTCACCGAGGAGCAGATCGCAAAGCTCCGTGAGGAAATCGAAGCAAACTACAAGGTAGAGGGTGACCTCCGCCGTGATGTTGCATTCGACATCAAGCGCATGGTAGAGATTAACTGCTACCGTGGTATCCGTCATCGCAAGGGTCTGCCCGTCAGAGGTCAGCGCACTAAGACAAACGCAAGAACACGCAAGGGTCCTGCGAAGACTATTGCGAATAAGAAGAAGTAAAGGAGTGAATGAGTACAGATGGCAAAGGTAGCTAAAAAGGTAGTCAAGAAACGCCGCGAGAAAAAGAATATCGAGCGCGGAGCAGCGCATATCAGTGCTACATTCAACAACACGATCGTTACGATCACCGATACTCACGGTAATGCCGTATCGTGGGCATCTGCCGGCGAGATGGGCTTCAAGGGCTCTCGTAAGAGCACTCCCTTCGCTGCACAGAGCGCATCCGAGGCAGCTGCAAAGAAGGCTGTCGATCACGGTATGAAGACCGTTGAGGTTTACGTTAAGGGACCCGGATCGGGACGTGAGTCCGCAATCCGCGCGCTTCAGACGGCAGGTCTGGACATCAGCCTTATCAAGGATGTAACACCTATCCCGCATAACGGTTGCAGACCCCCCAAGAGAAGACGTGTCTGATCGACTGTCGTAATTTGTAGGAGGATAATAAAATGGCAAGATATACAGGACCTGCTTGCAGACTCTGCCGCAGGGAGGGTAAGAAGCTCTTTCTTAAGGGTGAGCGCTGCACCACAGGTAAGTGCGCACTTGACCGCCGTCCGACCGCTCCCGGTCAGCACGGTGCCGCAAGAAAGAAAGAGGGAGAATACGGCATGCAGCTTCGCGAGAAGCAGAGAGCTAAGAGATACTACGGCGTTCAGGAGAAGCAGTTTAAGAGCTACTTCGTAAAGGCTGACCGTTCCGAGGGTGTCACCGGTGAGAATCTGCTTTCGCTGCTCGAGCGCCGCTTCGACAACGTAATTTACAGAATGGGCTTTGCAGGCAGCCGCCGCGAGTGCCGTCAGCTCGTGCTTCACGGTCACTTCCGCGTAAACGGCAAGAAGGCAAACATTCCGTCCATGCTTCTTAAGGTCGGCGATGTTATCACTCTTCGTGAGGAGAGCCGTAAGAGCGCACGTATCAAGGAGCTTATCGAGAACAATTTTGCTTCTGCAACCTCTCCCAAGTGGCTTGAGGTTGATCGCGAGAATGTTCGCGCAACCGTCAAGGAACTGCCTAAGAGAGATGACGTTGACTTCCCGTTCGAGGAGCACCTTATCGTCGAGCTTTACTCGAAATAAGATTTCCCGGCCGTTCGCACGGGATACATCATTCTTTCGTTGCGAATGCATCTCACGTTTTGTTTGAATGAGAGATTTAATAGGAGGGAAAATAATGATTGAGATAGAAAAGCCCAATATTTCGACTGTCAACCTAAGCGAAGACGGAAGATCCGGCACCTTTATAGTCGAACCGCTCGAAAGAGGCTACGGTACTACTCTCGGAAATTCTCTGAGAAGAGTGCTGCTCAGCTCGCTTCCCGGCGTTGCGGTCACGAGTATAAAGATAGACGGTGTGCTTCACGAAATCTCTACCGTTCCCGGAGTCAAAGAGGATGTCACGGAAATCGTTCTTAACGTCAAGGGCATCACCGCAAAGCTCTATTCCGACAGTCCTAAGACCGTCGTTATTGACTGCAGCGGCGAGCGCGAGGTTACGGCAGGCGATATCAAGCAGGATTCCGACATCGAGATCCTGAATCCCGAGCATCACATAGCTACTCTCAGTGAGGGCTCGCGCCTTTACATGGAGCTTACCTTCGACCACGGTCGCGGATATGTTTCTCAGGAGCGTAACAAGCAGCTCGGTCAGCCCGCCATCGGAACTATTTATACCGACTCTATCTACACACCGGTATATAACGTAAGCTACTCTGTTGAGAATACCCGTGTCGGCAGCAATACCGATTACGATAAGCTCACACTCGAGGTTCTTACTAACGGCACCATCTCCGCTAAGGAGGCGGTTTCGCTCGGAGCCAAGATTCTCAATGAGCATCTCAATTTGTTCGTCGACCTTAGTGCCGAGGCAAAGAATACAGAGATAATGGTTGAACGTGAAGAGACCATCAAGGAGAAAGTCCTTGAGATGACCATTGAGGAGCTTGACATGTCTGTCCGCAGCTTCAACTGCTTGAAGCGCGCAGGCATTGATACGGTGGAGGATCTGACTAATCGCACCGAGGAAGAAATGATTAAGGTCAGAAATCTTGGAAAAAAATCGCTTGAAGAGGTCATCTTCAAGCTCCACTCTTTGGGTCTTGACCTGAAGAAGGAAGAAGAATAAGGAGGAAACTATAATGCCCGGTACAAGAAAGCTCGGAAGAACTACCGCGCATCGTAATGCGATGCTTCGCGGACTTGTAACGTACCTTCTTGAAAACGGCTCTATTGAGACCACTCTTTACAGAGCAAAAGAAGTACGCAGCATGACCGAGAAAATGATTACACTCGGCAAGAAGAACACACTGGCAAGCCGCCGTGCTGCTCTTTCCTATATAACCAAAGAAGACGTTGTTAAGAAGCTGTTCGATCAGATAGCACCCTCGTATGCTGATCGCAACGGCGGTTACACCAGCGTTTACAAGCTCGGACCCCGTCGCGGCGACGGTGCCGAGATGGCTATAATCCGCCTTGTCGGCTTCGAGGCTCCCGCTAAGGAAGATAAGAAGACTGACGCCAAGGCTGAGTCTGCTGCTGAGTAATCGGAGCAGCGTAGGGGAATCCGCTGCACTATTGCGCGAGCGCAACTTGCGCTGATAATCAAATAAGAATGCCCCGCGGCGAACCGTTTCGGCTTGCTGCGAGGCATTTTGCTTTATTCTTTTTGTGGTGCACAGCGAAAAAATATTTGATTTTTCGCTGATTTATGCTATAATTATACATGATAAAAGCAGAATGTATCCCGGCAGAGCGGAGATCATACGCGAAAACATACCTGTGTATTATCACACGGCATTATAAGTGCAGAGGTCATTGGAGAGAATCGGCTGCGGCAGCCGTCGCTTGCACTTTTGTCTCGGATATTGAGTCTTGTATATGGCATCAAGGATATAGCTTCGGGGGTCATTCGATGATAACAGTCTGAGGAAGAGGAGAAAAATCATGAGGGTTCAGCTTAATCTGCGTACAAATATTCTGCATACGAGCGCGGTAGTGACCGGCTTTCATATGCTCGCCGAGGCGGGTGAGCTGACACTCGAGATAAATGATATCCGTCGAGCCGCTGCCGAGTTTGCTGCTCCGTCATCGGTGAATACGGTGGCACGTGATGCTTTTTCCGCGCAGTACGGTGCTTCTGCGCCGGAGGATGCGCTGATAGATGCCGTTGTCGACGGAAGGCGCGTCGTGTTTGATCTATCGGACGGTTATCGCTATAATGACTCCGAGGCGGTGATGCGCTGCTTTTCCGAGGCTGATGTAATATTCAAGCGCTCGTTTTCCGATAAGGAGAATGCCGCACATGATGCGCCTATTCGCGATAGGATACGCCCGCTCGGCATGAATTATTTTGTGACCTACAAGGGGAATCCGCTGACGCCCGCCGGTCACGGAATTCACAGACTGATAAAGAGCGCAAAGCTGACAAATTCGTATGTTTCGGATTTTGAGGCGCAGCCGCTTTGCCGTAAGCGCAGACCCCGTGTTTTGTTCCTTGCTCGGCTGTGGGATCCCGACGGCAGTGATATCTCGGGGGATGCGGTGCTTGCGGAGGAGCGCAGATATATCAACCGTATGCGCACGGATACTGTCTGCATACTGCGTGAGCGTTTCGGCGGCAGCTTTTTCGGCGGCATATATCGCGACGGCTTTTCCGAGCGTTACTGTCCCGAGCTGCTTGTCGGCAAGGCGGTTACGCTTAAACGCTCGTATCTGCACCGCATGCGGCGCAGCGATATATGCATAAATACCATGGGACTTCACGGCTCGATAGGCTGGAAAACCGCAGAATATGTTGCGGCTGCCCGCGCGATAGTGTCGGAGGAGTTTGTTTATTCGGTCCCGGGCGGCTTCGACGACGGAGTAAACTATCTCTCGTTTCGCTCGCCCGAGGAATGCGCCGAGCGTGTAGAGATGCTTATGGAGGACGAAAAAGCACGGCTTGAAATGTCGCGCGCCAACCGTGATTATTATGAGAATAGTCTGCGTCCGGATGCGCAGATAAGACAGGCGCTGCGTCAGCTGTAAAACCTTTTCCCGGCGTGGCAGACCTGCGCGCGAAAATTGATCTTGGACATTAATACCTTTGATAATACTGTATGATTCGGAGAAGAAAACTATGGAGCAGAAAAATCGGCTGACAACTGAACTATCTGCATCATCGCATCGCTCTGAGCGTCATGTCGGCTTTGAGCTGCTGCGCATTGTCTCGATGGCTATGATCGTTATGATGCATATGATAGGCCACGGCGGACTGCGCAGCTCTGTCGCGGACGGCAGCACCTTCTACTATATTTACTGGCTGCTGTATGCGCTCGGCAGGGTATCGACGAACTGCTTTGTTATGCTGACGGGGTATTATATGGTCACTTCGAGCATTAAGCCGTCACGTCTCTTTCGCATAGCATGTCAGGTGATGTTTTATTCGCTACTTACCTTCTTTATTGCGTGGAGAGCGGGATATACTGAGCTTACGCCGAATACACTGCTTAGCGCGGTAACTCCGATAACCTCGGAGGGGTATTGGTTTGCCAGCGCATATTTTCTGCTCTATCTGACCATACCGCTGCTCAACCGTGCTATTCGCGGCATTACCGACCGCCGCAGCTATTCGCGGATCCTTATTATAATGCTGATCGTGACGAGCGTCTGGCCCACCGTCTTTTATTGGTCCGACCCTATGCTTGTAAACGGCGGATACAGCTACGTGTGGTTCATCGTGCTGTACTTCCTCGCAGCATATATTCGTCTGTACGGACTTTCGGTGAAGCGCCGCACCTGCCTCCTCGTGTATTTCGGCTTGGCGCTTATCGTGCCGTTTACGCGGCTTGCCGCCACCTATCTTCAGACGCGGCTCGGCGCAACGACGCTTATCGACAATGTTATGGACTATAAGATGCCCATCACGGTCATAATGACGGTCGCGCTCTTCCTGATATTCAAGGATATAGATATTAAGAATCGGGTCATGCGGCGGCTCATACTGTGGGCGGCGCCGCTCTCGTTCGGCGTTTATCTGCTGCACGACAGCGATTATATCCGTCCGCTGCTGTGGGATATCGTCGATGCTCCTCGCTTCGGCGCTTCTCCGCTCACCCTGCTGTACATGGCGGCGGTGATAACCGCCGTTGTGCTTGCGGGCTATGCAGTGGACTGGCTTTATCATCAGCTGTATAGGCTGCTGCATTTCCGCTCGCTCGAGCGGCGTATGGATGCGCTTGCTGCGCGTGTTTTTTCGGATGGGGAAAAGAAGAACTGAACCGATGCTCGAATATTGTATCGGTCCGATGCATTTTTGGCAGATATGTACTTGAAAAAAATGTGATTTTGATGTATAATACCCCGGTAGACCGAGATGCCTCGGTATGACGAAAATATCACTTCAAAGGAGGAAGCCCGTGAGGATAAGGAATGTTGACATCGGATACGGGCTGACCCTTGCGCCGATGGCGGGCGTTACCGACCGCACCTTTCGTATGCTCTGCCGCAGGCAGGGCGCGGATTATGTCGTATCGGAGATGATCTCCGCCAAGGCGATAGCCTACGGCGACCGAAAAACTCCGGAGCTTGCGCGCCTCGGAGAGGACGAGCATCCCGCTGCACTTCAGATATTCGGCAGCGATCCGTCGATAATGGCGGAGGCGGCTGCATGGCTTTGTGATAATTATGCGCCCGATGTCATAGACATAAATATGGGCTGCCCGGTGAGAAAGATATTTACCTCGGGCGACGGCAGCGCACTCATGCGCCGTCCCGAGCTTGCGGGCAGAATAGTGTCCGCGGTGCGCGGCGCGGTGAGCGTCCCGGTGACGGTCAAGCTGAGAACGGGCATTGACAGCGGTCATATCAACGCGCCGGAGCTGGCGCGGCTGCTCGAGGCGAGCGGCGCTGACGGGCTGTGTATTCACGGGCGAACGCGGGAGCAGATGTATGCTCCGCCCGTCGATCTTGACACTATTGCAGCCGTCAAGTCAGCTGTCGGTATTCCCGTAATAGGCAACGGCGGGATACACTGCGCGGCGGACGCTGCGCGTATGATGGAGCGGACCGGGGTCGATTCTGTCGCGATAGGGCAGGGAGCATGCGGAAATCCGTGGCTCTTTGCCGAGATAAAGGCGGCGATATCCGGTAAGCCTTATACCGCGCCTGCCGTGAGCGAGCGTATTGCGGCGGCTAAGGAGCATATGCATCTGCTGATGGAGGACAAGGGCGAGTATATCGGTCTGCGCGAGGCGCGCAAGCATCTCGGATGGTACATTACAGGGATACGCGGAGCGGCAGCGATGCGCGACCGTATCAACCGCGAGGAGCGCGAGGATGCGATATGTGCATTGCTTGACGAGCTTGCGGAGCGCGCTGAGGAGTACGCGCATTCGGGCTACGCCGAATAGTGCGTTATGAGGCGAACTGTCGTTCAAAGGACAATTCGAAAGTTAGATATAATACAAATACCCGCAAGGCTACGGCAGGGCGGGCGAAGGGAGAAGCTATGAAAAACGCAGCATATTACAACGGAACGATATCCGCCATCGAGGATATAAAGGTACCTCTCGAGGACAGAGCGGTTTATTTCGGCGACGGTGTTTACGATGTCGCATTCTGCCACAACGGAAAGCCGTTTCTTATCGACGAGCATTTTGACCGCTTCTACAACAGCTGCCGACTTGTCCGCATCGACTTTCCGTATACGCGCGAGCAGCTGCTCGAGATAATTACCGATCTCATTTCGCGTCTCGACGACCGCTCCGATGTCCTTATCTACTGGCAGGCGAGCCGCGGAACAGCGCCCCGCAATCATCCTTTTCCCGAGAATTCCAAGGCGAATCTGCTAATGTACGTAAAGCCTAAGAAAATTACAAAGCTCGACGTGCCTATGAAGCTGCATACCGTAGACGATATCCGCTATGAAATGTGCAATGTCAAGACCATCAACCTTATACCGAATATTCTCGCCGCTCAGGCTGCAATCGACGCGGGCTGCGACGAGGCTGTTCAGATAAGACGCCGTCTGTTCGAGGAGGACGGTACCGAGTATCGCGATGTCGTGACCGAGGGCGCACATACCAACATCTCTATTCTCAAGAACGGTGAGTTTATCACCGCACCGCTCGGACACTTTATCCTCCCCGGTATCGCACGCAGCCATCTTATCGGTCTCTGCCGCGAAAACGGCATTCCGGTCGCCGAGCGCTATATTACCCGTGCCGAGCTTGCCGATGCCGATGAGATCATGATATCGAGCACCACGACGCTTGTCCGCCGTGCCTGCGAGCTTGACGGCGCGCCGGTCGGCGGTCGTGATACCGTACTGTTTGACCGCATTCAGCAGCTCTACGTCGAAAAGCTCGACCGCGACTGCATCTGATCTTCGCATTTTTATCATTTTATCTGTTCCCACATTGAAATGGGCTGTTAAAAACGAGTTTTTAACAGCCCATTTCAATGCGTTTTGTATATAAGGCGCAAATTACCTATATGATTTCCTTTTATGATACCTTTAGCCGTCTCCGGTGTTTTATACATTTATATATACGCAGACATATGTATATGAACAGTATGCCGGCAAGTCCGCCGAAAAAGTCTATGATGACATCGACCGTACTCGAGGTTCGATCGGAATATATCTGTATAGTTTCGTCTATGACGGCGGTACACAGCACGGCGAGAGGTACGGCGGTATTGCTGCTGCGCTCGAGCAGCAAGCGCATGACAAACAGCTCTGCGCCGAGCAACGCATACTCGGAGAAATGCGCCGCCTTTCTGATGAGAAATGAAAAATCCTCGTCGCTTACAAGGTCAAACGGGTCGAGTATCGGCTTCAATATCTCGACTATTCCGTCGCTCTTTTCGTGCGTATCCTCGGGGCTGTCGGAGGAATTACTCCAGATGAAGGCAAGAGTCGCCGCTATAAGCACGGCAAAAATTATTATGCCGCATCTTCTGCGGCTGCTTATTTCGCTTCGATTCATATGTCCCCTCCGTTCCGTTTTTCTCGTATGATCATGCGGCGTTTTTTTACATAATATTACTGTAATATTATAGTTACTTTTTCGTGCGCTGTCAAGCCCGCACCGCGCTTGACTATTCGTCCGCTGTATGCTATACTTTTATTCGACGCGGGTCAAGGCTCCTATGCTCGGGCATCGAATCATGATTCGGGCTCCCGAGTGTTCGGATTTGACACCCAACGGTTCACCGTAAGAGAGTCGAACGCATATGCCGATATGCGCACCGCTCTTTTTTGACCATCTATTTTCTCGTTTTCGGTTCCGAGATCGACGCATAAGTCCGAATTACTTTTCGGCGTTGTATTCCCGCGCATTACCATTAATACGGGGCGCTGCCGCGCGGTATGCCGCTCCGCCGATGAAAGGCAGAAACCATCATGTCAGGTATAAAAAAGAAAACAAGGCTTCCGCGATTCTGTGCCGTGCTGCTTGCGGCATTCTCGATGCTTGCGCTGTCGCTTCCCGCGTCCGCCGCTGCCGAGACGACCGCCGCGGGCAGTACTGCCGCCGTGTCATCTGACGGTATTATCCGCGATACGCTCGATATCAGCCGACCGAAAAAGGATATCGTCGGCGGGGGTTATGTGTGGAAGAATATCGACGAGACGCTCAAGCTCTCCGGATTCGAGCTTCATACAGACAGCGATTACGGGATCCGTATCGCAAAGGGAGCGACGATAGAGCTTTCCGGCAAGAATTATATAAGCGCGAAAAAGGCCGCTGTCGCATGTCAGGGCAGTGTTACATTTACCGGCAGCGGCAGTCTGACGCTCGTCTCGGAGGACGGAATAATGTCCTACTCGACCGAGAGCGGTACTGTGATAACCATCCGCTCCGGCAATATTGCAATAGAGGCACAGAGCTGCGGTATACGCTGCGAGAGCGGCGGCATCACACTCTCGGGAGGCGATGTTGATATCACATCGGACGGTCAGTCGCTGCTTGCGCGCACCATCGCACTTGCCGATTGCTCGCTCAACGCCGACTCACCCGTTCATGCTACCGACACGCTGCGTATAACCGCGGCTGAGGTCGATGTATCGGTGCCAAGCGGCGCCGCACTTGTCGCAGACGGTGATCTCATCACCGAAAAGATAGATATGACCTCAGACGGTCAGTCTGTCGACAGCTATGACGGCAAGTCCCGGATATCCACCGTATCGAACGCCTATCGCGGCGGTACAAGCGCCATTCTCGGTGAGGGCTATCCGCGCATAGCGGATGTTATCATCGCTGCGGCTGCCGTGCTGCTGCTTGCCGCACTTATCGCGGTGCCGCTCATTCGTCACAATGCAAAAACTAAGGCGCTCAAGCGCAGACTTGCCGAAGCAGAGCATAAATAAAACGCTCCGAAAGGTCGGAAAAAGCATAAACCGACAGCGGCAAGGCGCCCGCGTGGCGTGAGCGCTTAAATAAGCCGATAGGCTCTGAGGCCGCTATCTCGGTATGATCGGTCATATTTCGTACCGAGCCGCTGCGATATTTATTCCGCTGCCGTTAATATCGACGCAAGACAACTGCCTCTTGTCTAAAATATAAAATTATTTTTTCGGTATACTTGCAATTGTCTTTTCGATGTAGTAAAATATATGCGTATTAAAAGTTTATGAGCATCGCGTATGTTCGGAACCGTAAACGGCAGACGAAAATGCGTTCGGTGCTTGGTATACCGAAAGGAAATACGGATATGTATAAGGGCTTTAAGATCAAACCGCCGTTCTTCGAGATCGGACCGAAGTGCTTTATGTACGGGGACGAAATGCTTGCGCTCGCGAAGGTCATTGACCGTGTAGCGATAAAGTACAATGTCGATATCCTTGTCACTCCTGTTTATACCGATATAAAGACTATCGCCGACAATACCGAGCGTATACATGTATTCGCTCAGCACATGGATCCTCTGCGCCCGGGCAGAGGACTCGGATCGGTGCTTCCCGAGGCGGTCAAGGCTGCCGGCGCGGAGGGAGTAATGCTCAATCACGCTGAGCGTCCGTTGACGCTCGATGTGATAGAAAAGACCATAGCTCGCGCCGACGAGGTCGGGCTCGGCACTATTGTTTGCGCAAGCACGGTCGAGGAGCTGACCGATATCGCCCGTCTCTCGCCGAATCTGCTTGTCGCGGAGCCTACCGAGCTTATCGGAACGGGAAAAACAAGCGACGAGAACTACGTCACCGAAACTATCCGACGCGTGCGCGAGATAAACCCCGATATAATGGTGCTTCAGGGTGCCGGAATATCAAACGGCGAGGATGTTTACAATACGATAATGCTTGGTGCGGAGGCGACCGGCAGCACGAGCGGAATATTTAAGGCTGCCGACCCTGCCGCAATGGTCGAGGAGATGATCTCGGCACTTCGCGCGGCATGGGATGAGAAGCATAAGGCTTGAGTATTATGGATATACAGAAAAAGTATCTTATCGGCGTTGATGTCGGAACGACCTCTCAGAAGGTCGCGGTGTTCGATACAGACGGCAATACGCTTGCCGCCGTCAACGTCGACTATGTTCTCGAAACGCGCGGTAATACCGTCGAGTTTGATGCACTCGAGTATATATCGATACTGCGGCGCGGTCTTACCGCGGCGGCGTGGAAGGCGTTTCCCGGAGCGGGCGAGGAGGAGCTGCGCGAGCGTGTGGCTGCCATCTCGATAGACACGCAGGGTGAGACGCTAATCGTTACTGACGGCGAAAACCGTCCGCTTCGTCCGGCGATAGTCTGGCTCGATAACCGCGCCGACGCGCAGGCGAAAGCAATAGACGCACACTTCGGACGCGAGAGGGTCTATGAGGTCACCGGTCAGCCCGAGATAGTCGCTACATGGCCCGCGTGCAAGCTCGCATGGCTGCGCGAGAACGAGCCCGAGATGTTTTCGGAGACCGAGCGCGTCTTCCTGCTCGAGGATTGGCTTTTGTGGGCGCTTTCGGGACAGTTCGTCACCGAGCCGACGGTGCAGTCGTCTACCATATATCTCGATATAAAACAGCGCACATGGTGGAGCGAAATGCTCGACGAGGTCGGAATCTCCGAGCGTCAGCTGCCGCGCATCGTGCCGAGCGGTACCGTGATAGGCTATGCCGATGCAGCTTGGCTGTGCGGAGGCGGCGCTGCGGGCGTACCCGCAGACGGCGGCATTCCCGTTGTCACGGGCGCGCTGGATCAGGTCGCGGGCGCCATCGGCGCGGGCGTTGTCCGAGAGGGTATAGTCAGCGAGATGACGGGGACGACCATGACCGTTTTCGCACCGACCGGCGGTATTCCGCCGTACGACGCGAGCAGCATCGTTCCGTGTCACCTGACATATGACGGCAGCTATGCGCTGCTTTCGTGGACACCTACGGCAGGTATAGCGCTGAAATGGTTTAAGAACAAATTATGCCCCGAGCTTTCATTCCGCGAGCTCGACGAGCTGGCTGAGAAGGTTGAGCCTGGTTCTGCGGGACTTGTTTTTCTCCCGTATCTCTGCGGCTCGACCATGCCGAAATACGACCCCGACGCGCGCGGCGTTTTTTACGGGCTGACCATGGAGCACGGGCGCGAGCATATGGCGCGCGCTATACTCGAGTCGGTCGCCGCAATGCTGCGCGCAACACTCGATTATCTCGATGTGCGATGCGATGAGATAAGAACGATGGGCGGCGGGGCGCTGAGCCCGCTCTGGTGCGGAATAAAGGCGGATATGTGCGGGCGGCGGCTCGTTACGCTTAAAAATACGGACACGGCATGTCTCGGTGCCGCCATACTCGGCGGTGTCGGAGTCGGGCTGTTCCCGTCGGTCGAGGAGGCTTGCGACCGCATAGTCGCGACCGACCGCGAGTACATCCCTGCACCGAGCGAGGCATCGGAGGCGGCATATCGCGCCTATACTGCGGCGGATGACCGCATCTATCCGCAGGCATAATGGCGTTAGCTGCATGCATGACGCATCTATTCGCACGGTGGCATCTGTCGCGGCGCGGAGTATCCGACCGTGAGCATTGTGCGTTCGCCGTATGCATGAAACGGTCATTAGCGCAGCGACGCATCTGCTCGCGAGCATGACATTCACTTGCAGGTGTGACGCGGCTATCTGCGGGTGTGGCACGCTTTCTACCAAAATATAAATATCGGCTTTTGAGTTGATCATCATGCAGCGCAGGCTGCAAATCAACATACCGAAAGGAATTAAAAATGATCAAGGCAGGATTCGTCGGCTTCGGTGAGGTCAATACGCCGAAGGAGATAATCGTTAAAAAATGCGCTGCGGCGCATGATCTGCTACACACACAGGGCATAGACACCGTATCAGTCTACCCCGTGACCGACGACTACGAGGAGCGCGACATCGCGCATGCACTCGACGTGCTCGGCAGCGAGGATTTTGACTGTCTCGTGCTTTGCGTCGCGGGCTGGATACCTACCCATGCGGTGATAAAGATAACCGAGCACTACCGACATATCCCCATGGTGCTGTGGGGGTTGTGCGGCTGGGTCGAGGGCGACAGACTCGTCACTACCGCCGATCAGGCGGGCACGAGCGCGCTGCGCGGAAGCATGGCATCGCTCGGCTATACCTTCAGCTATATCTATGATATCGTCGGGCTGCCGTCACGCGCCGACAGGGTTGCGGCGTACTGCAGAGCGGCGAGCGCGGCAAAGCGCCTGCGTCATGCTCGCGTCGGCTTCGGCGGTTATCGCGATATGAATCTCTACGGGACTCAGGCGGACGGCACATCGCTCAAGCGCGTTGTGGGCCCCGAGATAGAAACCTTCGAGCTGCTCGAGATATATCAGCGCAGCGAACACTTCTCCGATGCGGAAAAGGACGAGATAGTAACGCTTATGAAGCAGGGCGGCGAGTACCGCGGCAGATACATGAAGCCTTGGAGCTTCGTAAAGCCCGCAGCGGAGACGGGAATGCGCCGTGCGGCGGGGTATTTCCTTGCCGTTGATGCGCTTATCCGTGAGCGCGGCTATGACGGCATCTCGCTCAAGGACGTTGACGGAATGAAGAGGCTGCTCGGCTTCCCGCCTGCGCCCGTGTTCATGCTGCTCTCCGATCTCTCCGGCGTATGTACCGTTCCTGAGAACGACTGTCTCGGCAGCATAACACAGCTTATGGTCAAGTATCTGACGGGTCAGTGCGCTATGTATCTGGAATTCTACGAGTACTTTACCGACCGCGTGCTCGCGGGTGTTCCCGATTACATTCCCGCAGAGACGACCGACGGCGCTGTGACGGTCATGCCCGCAGCGTTCGGCGAGCTGGACGAGGGAATTCTCAATGTTTCAAAGGTCAAAACGGGCGAGCTTACGCTCTGCCGTCTATCTTCCGTCGGCGACCGCTATGTTATGCACATGGTACGCGGCTTCGGAAAAACACCGCGAAAATGGGAGGAGGCAGGCTGGACACAGCCCGCGCCGCAGCTGCCCGGACTCGAAATAATGCTCGACGATGTCGAGGATTTTGCCGAGAAGGTTATGGGTCAGCACTACATCATCTCTTACGGAAATAACACAGCCGAGATTCGCGCTCTCTGCGACATGCTCGGAATAAAGGTAATATAAACGGAGGACAATCAAATGGTAATGACAAATACAATGCGTGTATACACAAAGACAAACGAGCTCGGCTACGTACTGACGACTCCGACGGGCTTCAATGCGGAAAACGAGCATCTGCCACTCATTGTATATTTGCACGGCGCGGGGGAGCGCGGCGACAATCTCGAGGCGGTAAAGATCCACGGTATTCCAAAGCTCTTTTCAGCCGATCCTGATTATCACGGGCTGCGCGTCGTTACGCTTTCACCTCAGTGCCCCGACGGCAAGGTGTGGGATAACCTAACCGAGCAGCTGATGTATCTCATTGAGACGATAGTCGAGGATCTTGCCATAGACCGTGACCGTATTACCCTTACGGGCAATTCCATGGGCGGCTTCGGTACGTATGAGATGGGCTGCAGTTACCCCGGGTACTTTGCGGCACTTGCACCTATCTGCGGCGGCGGAATGGCATGGCGCAGCGACGCACTTACGGATACGCCGATGCGCGTTTTCCACGGCGGTAAGGATGATACGGTGCTGCCCGCGCGCTCGGAGGAAATGGTGAATATGATAAATCATAGGGGCGGTAATGCTACGCTGCAGATTTTTCCGGATGTGTGGCATGATTCTTGGACTCCTGCATACGAAACGACTGACCTAATCGAATGGCTCGCTTCGGCTCGGCGAGGCTAAAAAAGCGCAGACCGAAAAAGCGGATAAAAGTGTGATTTGGGCTTTTGTACGGCACAAACACATAGAAAGCTGATGAAATCCTATCGGATTTCTCCGAGGAAATGATTATCCGCTTTTTCTACCGCCGAAAATCGCCTCTGCCGTACGCCTGTACGGCGACGTGACGATTTTCGACGCTTCTGCATCTTTTTTATCTCTCCCCTTGCGGGGAGGCTAAAAACCGCAGACCGAAAAACGTTCTCGGAAAGACAAAAGCTCGGACCGAGAGCATGCTTTGAACCGTACAGAGTCCATCACGACAGGAGGGGGAGACATTTGAATACAAGGAAAAAATCGCTCCCTCCGCAGGTCTCTGCGCGGCTGCCGCGATACTATCGGGTGCTGCGCGGAATGATAGGAGAGGATAAGCTGAGGACAAGCTCGGGCGAGCTTGCGCGGAGGATGCTGCTTACACCGTCGCAGGTGAGGCAGGACTTTTCCTATCTCGGCGGAGTCGGAACTCAGGGCTACGGCTACAATGTAAAGGATCTGTACAGTGCGGTGGGCGCGCGCATCGGAATACCGATGAACTACGGCGCGATAGTTGTTTGCCGTGATCTGCGCTTTGCGCTGATGCTTGCCTCGGATGAGTGCTTTACCGCGCGCGGAGTGCGCTTGCGTGCGGCGTTTACCGACGGCGGAGACCTTTCCGCATCCGAGCTGCGCGGCGATTTGTCTCTGATGAAAAAAATGCCCCTGCCCGAGGACTGTATGCCGACCTATGCGCGTGCGTCTCACTACTGCGAGCGGCAGTGTGCGGAGGGCGATCCGGTCTCTGTCGCGCTGCTCTGCTGCGAGCGTGGTGAGGCGGCGGAGGCGGCTGCTGCGCTTGCGGCCTCGGGAGTCAGGGGAATATGGAATTTCACCGGTGAACCGATAACTCCGGAGGGCATATCGGTGCTCGATGTCAACTTTACCGACGCGCTGCTGTCGCTCTGCTGTGAGATAACTGCGGGCGATATGCACGATGCGGACGGCGAAAGGCCGGCGGTCGGTGCATCGGAGGCTGATGCCGATCGGCATAGCGGCAACAAGAACACAAACGACGATGATTCGCCCGTTCGAGGCGGACGGAAAGGCGGCATAGATTAAGCAATGGAGATAAAAATCAGCTACGGGGACGCGGTCTGCGCCATTCCCGCGAGAGCGCTCGGAGAGCGCGATGCGGAGAGGGCGGATCTGCTCGTCCTTATGCACCTATGCGCCGACCCGTCGGCCGCGGGAAATATTCCCCTACTTGCGAAACGAATAGGCTGCACGCAGAAAAAGGTGCTTTCTTCTATCGAATTTTGGCGTGAGCTCGGAGTTATCTCGGTTTGCGATACTGCCGACAATACAGCCGCTGCGGGTGATCCGAGCGCTGTGGAGAATGAGTCGGGTGCTCCTGGTGTAAGCGCTTCTGCGGGCAATGCGGGAATCGCCGCGAATAATTCCGGCTCGGCTGCCGGCGGCGCGGGCACTGTTGTAAAAAAATCCGGTGCAGGGCATTCCGGCATTGCGGCAAACAATGCCGGTGCTCCTATCGGCAATGCGGCATCGACTGCCGCGCCTGCGCCCGTCGGCGAGGGCGGGGCTTCGCGATTTGAGCAGCGTCCGCAGTATTCCGGCGAGGAGCTCGCGGCGCTTACCGACGCTCACGGCGGAGAGCTGCGCAAACTCATTGATACCTGTCAGGGCATTGTAGGCAGGATATTCACGCAGGCGGAGGCGGCAAAGGTCGTCGGTCTGTACGAGTATCTCGGACTGGACATAGAGCACATTCTCGCGCTGTTCACCTACTGTGCTCACCGCGGAAAACGGGCGGTAGGCTATGTTGAAAAGACGGCGTACAACCTCTATGATGAAGGCATCGACAGTGCTGCAAAGCTCGAGGAGTACATAAAGAAAAAAGAAGAAAAGGAACGCGAGGAGGCGCATCTGCGCTCGCTGTTCGGACTCGGCAGCCGCGCGCTGACCGCAAAGGAGCGGCAGGAGTTTGCCAAGTGGCTGCATGAGTGGAGGCTGCCCGAGGAGGTGGTCGTTCGCGCGTATGAACAGACTGTGGAGAACACGGGTAAGTATTCACTCGCATATATGTCGAGAGTGCTCGAATCCTGGTACATGGCGGGACTGTGCAGCATAGAAAAGCTCGACGAATACGAGCGAAAGCGCCTGACATCGGTGGGAGGCGCGTCAAAGACGGGTGCAGTCCGCAGCGCGCACGGAGCATCGGGCGCGGCACAGAACGGCGCGGACAGCTTTGATACCGACCGCTTTGTAGAGCTTGCGCTCGCGCGAAGCTACGATGCGCTTCGCCGCTCGGGAAAGAAAGCGACCGGCGACGGCGGCTCTGCGGCTCGCTCGTCCGACTCGGGAACGCAGACTGCGGATCACGACGCGAAAAAGGAAAAAGGGCAGTGAGCGGCATTGCCGACATTGCCGTGCATAAATTAACGCAAAAAGCAATTAAATCAAGGAAGGAATTCTCCGAAAATGAATTACGGCTATTTTGACGACAAGAACAAGGAATATGTCATCACCCGACCCGACACCCCGTCGCCGTGGATGAACTATCTCGGAAACGGAAAGTTCAGCGGTATGATTTCAAACAACGCGGGCGGACTCGTTTTTGACAGCGATCCCGGCAGCCACCGCATTACAAAGTACAATCACAGCGGCGTTCCGATGGACCGCCCCGGTCATTACCTCTATCTCCGCGATATGGACAGCGGCGAGTACTGGTCGGCATCCTGGCAGCCCGTTATGCGCGATATGCAGGAGTATGAGTGCCGTCACGGCATGGGCTATACCACCATCAAGGGCAAGTATGCGGATATTTCCTCGCGCGTTACCTACTTCATCCCCGACGGCAAAAATTACGAGGTGTGGAAAGCAGCGGTCCGCAATGATTCCGACCGTCCGAGAACGCTCCGCACCTTCAGCTACATGGAGTTTTCTTTCTATGACGCAATGACCGACATGCTTCAGGAGTGGTCGAGATACTTCAGCGACTGCTACTGGAAGGACGGCTCGATAATCTATGATCCGTCGAACGAGCTCTCGGACTATGAGCGTCAGTATACCTTTATGACCTCGTCGCTGCCCGCAGTCGGCTATGAGTGTCAGCGCCGCGCGTTTCTCGGAGATTATCGCAACGAGTCCAATCCTATCGGCGTTGAGCGCGGCAGCCTCACATCGACCGATGTCAACGCCGACTACGTTTGCGGCAGTATCTGCTGCGAGATAACTCTTGGGCCCGGTGAGGAGAAGGAGTTTATCTATGCAATAGGCGATGCGCCGAGCGTCGGTGCCGTTCCCGCACTCGCAAATGAGGCGACCGACCTCGCAACAGCCGAGCGTGATCTCGCCGCAGTGCGCGCAAAGTGGGATAGAATACTCGCGCGTCAGCAGGTCTCCACACCCTGCCCCGAGATGAATACCATGCTCAACGTCTGGCATCCCTATGAGTGCCGTATGACCTTCAACTGGTCGCGCTTTATCTCGTACTACGAGCGCGGAGTGACCCGCGGCTTCGGCTTCCGCGACAGCATGCAGGATGTTCTCGGCGCAATGTATGCCTGCCCCGAGGAGTGCAAGGAGCGCATCAAGCTGCTGCTCGGCATTCAGCTCAGCGCGGGCGACGCAAGATGCGTTTACTTCCCGAGCACGGGCAGAGCCGAGGGCGGCGGACGCTCGGACGACCATCTCTGGTCGATATTCTCGGTCTGCACATACATCCGCGAGACGGGCGACAGCGCGTTCCTCGATGAGATTGTTCCGTTCGAGGACGGCGGCGAGGCTACCGTTCGCGAGCATCTTATGCGCGGACTGCGCTTCACGCGCGAGCATGTCGGCGATCACGGCATTCCGCTCTTTCTCGGCACCGACTGGAACGATTCGCTCAGCTGGATAAGCAGAAAGAAGAGAAAGGCTGAATCGACCTTCGTGTTCTTCCAGGCTGCACACGCTGCATACGAGCTCGGTCTGCTCTTTGACGCACTCGGTGAGACCGAGAATAAGGCGTGGGCGGATGAATACTACGCTTGGTGCCGCTCGGTGTTCGCTCAGCTCTGGGACGGCGGCTGGTTCCTGCGCGCCTTCGACGACGACGGCTTTAAGGTCGGAACCGACGAGGACAGAGAGAATAAGATATTCCTCAACCCGCAGTCGTGGGCAGTCCTCTCCCGCCTGCCGAGTCAGGAGCAGGGCGAGAAGGCATTTGATAATGTTATGAAGTACCTTATGTGCGAGTTCGGTATCTGCTCGCACGGTCCCGCCACCTCCTACCGCGACTTCTCTAAGCGCGCATACTTCGGACTCAAGTCCGGCGTTAAGGAGAACGGCGGAGTGTTCTTCCATGCAAATACATGGGCTGTTATCGCGGAAACGCTGCTCCGCCGCGGCGATGAGGCGTTTGAGATTTATCACGCATCGCTCCCGCCGGTACGCAACGATAAGGCGGATCAGTGCCTGATCGAGCCGTATGTCTACGCTTCCGCAATGCTCGGAAAGACGCATGAGCGCTTCGGCGCAGGCTCTAACTCGTGGCTCACGGGTACCGCATCCTGGATGTACCTCGCAGCAACTCAGTATATCCTCGGTATTCGTCCCGATTATAACGGCGTTGTTGTCGACCCGTGCACGCCCTCCGATTGGAACGGCTTCGATGTCCGCCGCGAGGTTCGCGGAACTATGCTCGAAATACACGTCGGCAAGGCTCCGAACAAGGACGCGCGCGTGTCCCGCCTCGTAGTGGACGGTCAGTACATCGACGGCAATGTTATCCCGTACTCCGCCCTCGCCGGCAAGGCAAGCGTTAAGGTCGAGGCTCAGTACTAAGGAGCGCGGGGGACGCGGGGGAACGCGCGGGGGACGAGGAGTACGCGCGGGGGACGCGGGGGAACGCGGCCTTTTGAAAAAGGCCTGGCGAAAACTTTGTAATAGGGAGTCTTTCTCG
>URAP01000018.1 GCA_900545935.1 uncultured Eubacteriales bacterium | reverse complement strand
TCGTCGCGCAAGGCGTACAAGCGTACGTCGTGCGGCGAAATCGGGCGCAGAAAAAACGAAAACGTATATGCTTATGCAGGAATCCGTCAGGATTCCGACACATTACCTGCAATACATGCCATACTAAAAATGAGTTATCCTTACTTGTTTTCGTTTTTTCGTTCCGGACGATTTTAGCCTCCACAAGCAAAAAAGGCCGGGCATGCAGCCCTGCCTTTTTGGTTTCATCGCGTGATCGGATAAACTCAGTCGGCGTAAACGCTTACGCGCTTTCTGCCGCCCGTGATGTGCTCGAATTTGACCTTACCGTCAATAAGAGCAAAAAGGGTATCGTCTGTTCCGATTCCGACATTGTTGCCGGGATGAATGTGAGTTCCTCTCTGGCGAACGAGGATATTTCCTGCCGTTACAGCCTGACCGTCGGCACGCTTTACGCCGAGGCGCTTGGACTCACTGTCGCGTCCGTTCTTGGTAGAACCGACACCTTTTTTGTGTGCAAAGAACTGTAAACCTAATCTAAGCATGGTCTTTTTCTCCTTATCAAAATTCTTTTTTTACGTCAGGCATCTCAGCCGATCAGCTCCGGCTCCTCCTCCGTCTCAATGACGTCGAGGTAGTCGTAATAATCTTCGAGCATGTCTGCGAGCTGCAAGCAATAACCCTGTATCACACCGGATACCGCATAGCGCTTCCGCTCGTCACTCTCGTAATCGGGGAGGGCGCTGCGCGCGATGACCTGAACATCCGCCGTATCGGGATCGTAGCGATAGTCGATATCTCCTCCGAAGGAGACCTCAATGGTGTTGACCACGAGCATAGTCATTGCGGAAAGTGCCGCACAAAGCTCGTCAACGCCGCCCATCTCTCCCAGACCCGCATGTCCGGTCTCGGTAAAGCCGTAATAAATGCCGCTCTTTTTGTAAAATGTTACTTTAGTCATTCTATGACTCCCGAAAGCTCATCCCTCAGGGGATAAAACTCAGCCGACGATGCTGCCGATCTGAACCTTTGTGTAAGGCTGACGGTGACCGAGCTTTCTCTTCTCGTTCTTCTTAGACTTGTAACGCAGAACTGTGATCTTCTTACCCTTGCCGTTCTTTACGACAGAGGCAGTGACCGACGCACCCTCAACATACGGAGCGCCGCTCTTGAACGAACCGTCCTTGGAAAGAGCAAGCACCTTGTCAAAGGTATAGGTTTCGCCCTCGGCTACGTCGAGCTTCTCAACGAAGATAACGTCGCCCTCGGCAACTTTGTACTGCTTTCCGCCTGTTTCGATTACTGCAAACACGAAAAGCACCTCACTTTCTGATGGGGTCTGTCCCCAGAACTCGCTGTGCAGGCGCTGCGCTTATAGGGCATAGATAGCCCTGCCTGTTTCATGCGGTGTTTTTCATTATATCATATCTTTTTTGCCGTGTCAACCGAATATACACGTTTTTTTCTATAAGATTACGAAAAGTGAATTCCCAAAGTAAATTCCACTGTGGAAAAGCAGTAGAAATCAGTATTAGAAAACGGCAGAAATTTCTTTGGGAATTCACGTCAGATTACGAAAAAACAGAAGCATCGGCATGTGTCAATGTCTATGTCAATGTCTATAAGGAGCAAATGCGTCCGCAAGCAAATCGTACGGACGCATTTGGCTTTAAGTATTATTAAGGCACAGACAAAACAAATGCTCCGCTCAGTCAAGCTCGCGCTTGCCGGTATACAGCTCATAGTATCTGCCGCCGAGAGCTATCAGCTCGTCGTGACTGCCGCGCTCGATTATTCTGCCGCCCTCAAGGACCATTATCATATCCGCATCGCGGACGGTGGACAGGCGGTGCGCGATGACAAAGGTCGTTCTGTCCTTCATCAGACGATCCATACCGTGCTGAATATGCCGCTCGGTGCGAGTATCTACCGAGCTTGTCGCCTCGTCGAGCACAAGTATGGGTGCCTTGGAGACCGCAGCACGGGCAATATTGAGCAGCTGACGCTGACCCTGCGAGAGGTTTGCGCCGTCGCCCTCGATAACGGTATCATAGCCATGCTCAAGACGCATGATAAACGAATGTGCACTCGCCGTCTTGGCGGCAAGCTCGACCTCCTCGTCGGTCGCATCGGGTCTGCCGTACCGGATATTTTCACGAATAGTACCGGTAAACAGGTGCGTATCCTGAAGCACCATCGCAATATTTTTGCGCAGCGATGCAAGCGGATACTCGCGGATATTTTTACCGTCTATTGTTATGCTTCCGCTGTCGGTATCATAAAAGCGGCTGAGCAGGTTGGTAACGGTGGTCTTGCCGGCGCCGGTCGAACCGACAAACGCGACCTTCTGTCCGGGCATTGCATGCAGCGAAATATCGTGCAGCACCGTCTTGTCGGGGCGATAGCCGAAGCAAACGTTCTCGAGCACTATATCGCCGGTGAGCGAAACATCGCCGGGTACAACGCCCTCATCGTCCCTCTCGGGCTCCTCGTCCATCACAGCAAAAACTCTCTCCGCGCCCGCAAGAGCGGCAAATATGGTCGACATTTGCATAGAAACCATATTAATCGGCATCGAAAACTGACGCGAATAGTTTGCAAAGACGGTCAGCGCACCGGGTGTGAGTCCGCCGACGACCATAAGTATACCGCCGACACCGACCGTGACTGCAAAGCTGATCTGCGACGTATTGCCCATGATAGGCCCCATAATGCCGCCGAAGAACTGCGCGCCTGTCTGCTTCTCGCGCAGATCGCGGTTGATGGTATCGAACTCCTCGCAGCAGACCTGCTCGTGATTAAAGACCTTAACGACCTTCTGTCCCGACACAGTCTCCTCAATATAACCGTTGACCGCGCCGAGTGCTTCCTGCTGCCCCGAATAGTATCGGCTGCTCTTACCGCCTATCACCGATCCGAGCTTCATAAATATCGGTACGAAGCAGACGGTGATAAGGGTGAGCTGCCAGCTCGTCGTTATCATGAAAACAAAGGTTCCGATTAAAGTGATAAAGCCGGAGGTCATCGAGGTGAGCGAGTTTTGAAGCATGGTGTCGATATTATCGACATCGTTTGTATAGCGGCTCATTATCTCGCCCGTCGGATGGGTATCGAAGAATCTGACGGGGAGTCTGTCCATCGCGCAGAAGAGATCGGAGCGCAGATGCTCTATCGCCCTCTGCGATACCGAGAGCATAAGTCTGCCCTGAAGATAGGTGGTAACGACTCCGACAAGATAGATGCAGAGCATCAGCGCAAGCGCGCAGAACAGATACACGAGCGCATCCGTCCATGCGGATCCGGAGAGCAGCCGCTGCATGAGCGGAGTCTCGGTAAACGAACGTATAACCTTATCGGCGAGCACCGCCGCTGCGCCGCTCTTCTCGGTAGTCGCGACGCCCGCTATGTTGTTGATAATAGGTGCCAGCAGATACGAGCCGACAAGTGATGTAAGCGTACTGACGAGCATGCACAGCAGCACGAATATAAGATTAATCGTATACGGACGGACATATGAAAACAGTCTGCCGACCGTGCGGCGGGTATTTTTCGGCTTACCCTTAGCCATACCTCTCGGTCCGGGGCCGCCGGGACCGGGTCCGCGTCTGCCGCCCATCATGCCGCCCTCGGACTTTGTCTGACCGCTGCCGCTGTAACGCGCGCGCAGCTGCTCAAGTGTTCTTGCGCCGCTCATGCTCTCGCCTCCTTTTCGGCACTGCCGGACTGCGAACGAACGATGTCGCGGTAGTCCTCGCAGCTGCTCATAAGCTCATCATGCGTACCCTCTCCGACTATTTCGCCGTCGCCGAATACGATGATGTTGTCACACTCGCGCACCGAGCTGATGCGCTGAGCGATAATTATCTTTGTCGTACCTGCAAGCGAGGTTGCAAAAGCCTCTCTTATGCGAGCCTCGGTCGCGGTATCTACCGCGCTCGTCGAGTCGTCGAGGATAATTATCTTCGGCTTTTTAAGCAGTGCGCGTGCGATACAGAGACGCTGCTTCTGTCCGCCGGAGACATTTGCTCCGCCCTGACCGAGCACTGTTTCATAGCCCTCGGGGAAGGAGGAAACGAACTTGTCCGCCTCGGCGGCGCGAGATGCTTCAAGCATCTCCTCGTCTGATGCATCGGCATTTCCCCAGCGCAGATTTTCCGCAATGGTGCCCGAGAAAAGAACATTCTTCTGCAGCACCATTCCCACTCCCTCGCGCAGATGGTACAGCGAATAATCGCGGACATTTACACCGTCGACAAGCACCTCTCCGCTATCGGTATCATACAAGCGCGGAATGAGCGACACAAGCGTTGTCTTACCGCATCCGGTCGAGCCGATGATGCCGACGGTCGAGCCTGCCTTGATATGCAGATTGATATGCGAGAGCACCTCGGCGGAGCTTCCCTTATAATAACGGAAGCTGACATCACGGAATTCTACATCGCCGTGCTCTACGCGCAGCTCGGGCTGAGCGGCACCCTCGTCCGAAATATCCGGCAGCTCGTCAAGCACCTCGGATATACGGCGCGCCGACGCCATCGCACGTGACGACATCATGAACATCATCGTAACCATCATCAGCGACGAGAGTATCTGCGTAACATATGTGACGAACGAAGAAAGATCGCCGACCTGCATTCCGCCGACCGTGCCCGCCTCACGCATAACGATGCGTCCGCCTATCCATAGAACGGCGACGGTGGTCAGGTTCATGCATATCGTCATGACGGGCTGAATGCCGATCATTATCTTGTAGGCTGCCATGCCCGCGCGGCGGAGAGCACCGTTGGCACCGCGGAATTTCTCCTCCTCGTGATCCTCACGGACAAAGCTCTTGACAACGCGGACATTCGTTATGCTCTCCTCAACGGTGGAGTTGAGCGTATCTATGCGCTCCTGAACGACCTTAAAGCGCGGGAATCCGCGGCGGACGATAAACAGTATTGCGATAAACAGCACCGGTATCGACACGCAAAAAACAAGCGAAAGATCCGGGCGCAGTGCCACCGCCATTATCAGTGCGCCTATCATCATACCCGGCGCGCGCAGACACATGCGCAGAAGCATGTTGATGAAGTTCTGCAGCTGCGTTACGTCGTTTGTCAGACGTGTGACAAGCGAGCCCGAGGAAAAACGGTCGATATTCGCGAAAGAATAGCTCTGCACCTTTTTGTACAGGTCGAGCCGCAGGTCGGCGGAAAAGCCGACCGAAGCCCTTGTTCCGAAATATGCACCGCCGACGCCGCCTGCCATCATGAGCAGCGCGGTTAGGATCATCGCCGCCATATAGCCTATGCAGCTGCCGACGGTGAGCGTTCCCGCGCTGCCCGCGTTCAGAACACCGCGCAGCAGCCAGGGCATCATTATCTCTCCGACGACCTCTACTATCATACACAGCGGTCCGACTATATAGGACACTATGTGAGGTCGGATATATTTAAACCATCTCTTCATAAAAACCTCTTGTTATAAAAAACAAACTCAAAGCCGACCATCGCAATTATGCTATTCGTCATTACGTTCGCCGCCGTGATGCGATCCGATGCCGCAATGCGGCTTGAAGTCTCGCGACTCTCCGCCATGCGGCGCTCCTCCATGCGGGGTTTTTCCTCCGTTCGGCATACCGTGCGGAGGCTCGCCGTGCGGATCGTGCTCAAGCGCATCCGCCGGAGCGATGCCGCGCAGATTCAAGCACATGCGGTCGAGCAGCGATGCAAGCTGCTCAAGCTGCTGCTCCGAAAAGCCCCCGAACACCGCTCTGTCGACCGAGTCGAAAAGCTCCTTTGTCTCCGCGAGCACCTTTCTTCCCTTATCGGTTAGCGAAATATTGTTGCACCGTGCGTCGCTCGCGTCGGATGTGCGGCAGACATATCCTCCGCCGAGCAATCTGCGCAGCGTCATTGCAACGGCAGATGGGCTGATATCGAGCCGCTCCGACAGCTCGCGCTGCGTAAGCGGTTTATCTGCCATGCTTATCACCACAAGCATCATATGCTGCGAGCGGTGAAGGCATAGTTTCTCCGCACGACTTTCTATGCTGACATGGTGCAGTCGATTAATAACAAAAAGCTTGCGCATGATATCGCGATAGATCTCATGCTCATCCCCTGCTCTCTCCATTTCATATGCCTCCGTTTCTCAGCGGAGAATGTTGGTGGTTATCTGATCTACACCGAGCGAAACAAGGCGCGCCGCCTCGGCGGGATCATCCACCGTCCATGTGTTTATCTCAACACCGTTCTCGCGCAGTGCTTTATAGCGCTCCTCGCTGAGGCAGTTTGCGGCTATATCGATCCCTATGCCCTTGGCGGCAAGGTGTGCGGGAAGCTCGTCGGTCCAATTCCATGTCAGCCACTGGCAGCGCTGATTCGGCAGTGCAGCCTTTACGCGGTCAAGATTCGCCTCCGAAAAGGAGATAAATATCGTCTTGTCGAGATATCCGGAGAAAATGTCGATTATCCGCGCGATCTCATCGTCGGTAAACTCGCTCTTGAGCTCAACAACGCATGCCATGCCGTAGCAGCGGCAGATGGAGAGATATTCCTCGGGCGTGCAGAGACGGAGGTCTCCGCGGCGTACGCCGTCATGGTCGTGCAGCACGAGCGCACGCAGCGTATCAAAATCGGTCTGCTCGATGGTAAGATCCTCACCGCAGACGCGCCCCGTCGTGCTGTCGTGACTGCAGATAAAGTGACCGTCCGATGTGCGGTAGATGTCGGTCTCGCTGCCCCAGTAGCCGCGATTTCCCGCCGCGACGAATGCCGCCGCCGTATTCTCGGTCTCAATGCCGCTCAGACCTCTGTGCGCGACCATCTTCGTATTTCCGTGCTCTTCGATAAATATAGGTGATTTCATTTCGTTATCATATCCCGTACCGCCGCGCCGTGCTTAATCGTCTCGCGCGCCGATGCGGAGCTCCTTTCGCTATAATTGCTTAATTAGTTTATCATTTTCCGTTTCGGGATTCAAGTCATTACTTTTAACAAAAGATTGATTATATATTGACAAGTCTAATGCACGGGTGTATAATCATGCACGGAAGAAATTCCGAACAGACAGTTCGTAACCATCCTGTCATTAAACAAAACTACGGGACCGAATGATTTCAGGCGGATGCGTAGCATCCGTTTTTTTGTTTTACCGCATACCGCCGCGCACATTGCCACTGCCCTTGCAACACGCATCACACCGAATATGGATGCGCTGTCGCAAATAAGGCTTTGCGCTTACAGAGCGCTTCACCGCATACGTCGCTTATACGACGCGCGATACATCGCCGAAATACACGGTATACAAAATACTCACTCGGTCGGAAAGGAACCCTATGAAAGACTCGAAAAGAAACCTCCGTATGATGTGCGAGGCTGCGGTCATCGCCGCGCTCTACGCCGCGATAACCTATGCTGCCGCGCCGCTCGCCTCCGGTGTTATTCAGGTGCGCATCTCCGAGGCGCTCTGCGCCCTGCCGATATTTACACCGTCGGCGATACCGGGCGTAACGCTCGGCTGTCTGCTTGCAAATCTGCTGACGGGATCCCCGCTGCCCGATGTTATATTCGGAACGCTCGCGACCCTCATCGGTGCGATATTCACCGCGCTGCTTCGCCGTCATCCGATACCCGCACTGCTCCCGCCGATAATCTCAAACGTCATAATCGTGCCGCTTGTACTCAAATTTGCGTATAAGGTTCCCGAGGCGTATCTGTTCACCGTCTGCACCGTAGGTGCGGGTGAGATAATCTCGGTCGGCATACTCGGATTTATCCTCTACATCGCGTTGAAAAAACGACTGCCGCATGTACTTGTAGGATATTTGAAAAACTAAGAAGCGCAGACCGAAAAAACATAAAAAGGCAGACACCCGTCGACCGTGAGTCGTTCGAGTGTCTGTTTTCTTTACTCCCCGGCTGCTGCATCCGAGCCTGTGATGTCGATAATGACATACTCAGAGATACAGCCCGTCTTGAATTTTATAGCCCAGTCGGAAATTCCCGAGGTAACGATAAAATCGGTATTTTCGCGGCGCGTATAGCCGTAAACGCTGTCGGTGCCGCCAAGATGCAGCTTATCCATCAAGAATCCGAGCGGAATAAGCTGTCCGCCGTGCGTATGTCCCGAAAGCACAAGATCGGCATCCGCCTGCGCCTCCGCCGCATAATCGTGCGGCTGATGATCGAGCACTATCGAATACTTATCGGGATCAAGCGATGCCGTAAGATCGGAGATATCCGCACGTCCGCCGCGCGTCTCCTTCTGCTCGGATGCATCCTTTCTGCCGACAAGATAAAAACGGTCGTCGATAAGTACGTTCTCATCCTGAAGAACATGCACGCCGTTTGCTTCGAGCTCGCGGACAAGGTCGTCTCCGTCGTAGCCGCGCGATGTGCCGTACAGTCCCTTGTCGTGATTACCGAATACGAACCACACGCCGTACGGCACTTCGAGCTTGCCGAGTGCGCGGCAGGATTCGACCATATCTTCCCGTGTCGTTCTCTCGTCGACAAAATCGCCGACTATCAGAACGATGTCGGGCTGCTGCGACCGAAGCTCCTCCATGCGCTTTGCAAAGCCCTTACCGCCGAAGGTGGCGCCGACGTGCGAATCCGCAAACATAGCCACCCGCAGCGAGCCGACCTCCTTGTGTGTGCTGACCGAATACGCGGTACGCTGAACATTATACGCAGACACCGCGCCTGCGGCGAGATATGCTGCGGTTATTATGAGTGCGAGCACGCCCGACAGATGAAACCGCGCCGCTTTTCCGCACACACAAATTATTATTTTTCCGACAAGGCTCGACACAAGCATGAAAAATACAAGATGAAGAAGGATCACCGCCGTATTTACCGCATCGAGCAAAAGCACGGATATTGCGGCAGCGAGCAGTATAACCGCAAAGCTGACGACCCATCCGCCGACCCTTGTACGGCGGGAGAGCGCTGCGACAAGCGGACATGCATGCACACGGCATGCGAGATAATAGATTCCTGCGGCGAGCGCAACCGCCGCCGCGGCAAATGAAATTAGCCAAACGGTCATCAATAATATACCTTTATCTATACAAAGAATATCAGCCGCTCTGCCGCGAAAGCAGAAAGCGATACGAGCTGCACCGCGTCATATACCGACGGCGATCGCGTGCAGCAGCCGCACCAGATCGCGAGTATCTATCGCTCCGTCGCCGTTTATATCACCGCGTTCACCGGATACGGCACCCGTAATAATTCGCATCAGGCGCACAAGGTCAACGGCATTGACCTCTCCGTCTCCGTTGATATCATAATCCGCGATACTGCCGATATGATAGACACGGGCGGCAGGCTCGGACAGCTGCACCGAATGCTCTCCGCCCGAATCGACTGCCTTGGCGCGAATATCGAAATAAATCTCATCGTCTCCGAGCTCCTCCGCAATGAATTCGCAGCTGAGCAACAGCCCCTTCGGCAGCACCGTATTTTTTGAAAATGCCGCGATAAGCGATCCGTTGTCGGTACTGACAATACTCGCGCCGTCGAAGCCGTGAGCTCGAATCGAAACGAGCTTCAGCTTTCCGCTGCGGCTCTTCGGCACGATATAAATGCTCTTTATCGCCGTACTGCCCAGCTCGCTGCCGTACAGCTCGACCCGCACCGTATCGCCAGGACGCACGGTCGTATCGGCAAACGACGGCAGACAGAGCAGCGCAGCCGTCAGCACCGCAAGCAGCAGCGAGCATATCCTGCGCCCACACCGCTTTTTATTATATATAGTCACGTTGTAGCCTCCGTCACCGCCATGCGCCGCGATGTAAAAATATCGCCCGCAGCACGTATAGATTTTTTACAATTATAACAGATTTTGTGTCCGAAGGCAAGAATATTTTTAATTCTTGACAAGTTTCCGCCGCCGTGATAATATATAGGTAGGCAGAGGGCATTATATTCACCCGTTTGCCGACACGGTAAAAAGGGGATGCCAAAGGCATCCGACAAGAAGGCGCATGGGGAATTCAGCTCCGTTATGCTGCCGATTTCTCAAGGTCTGCTCGAACATATTCCCGCATAAGGATCAGGAAAGGAAGTTCTGTTATGCAACGTATAATTACTGTCGGTCGTGAATTCGGAAGCGGCGGAAGAGAGCTCGGCCGCCGTCTCGCAGAGGAGCTCGGCTATGACTATTATGATAAGGAAATCATTCAGGCTATCGCCGATAAGACCTCTCTCTCGGTCGAGTACGTAAAGCAGGTGGTGGAATCAAAGCCGCACAACCTCTTCCCCATCACCGTAGCAAACAGCTTTTCATATATAGACAGCTATGCCTCTCAGCAGCTGCAGTCGGTCTACGCGGCTCAGTGCACCATTCTGCGAGAGCTGGCGCAGAAATCGCCCTGCATTATCATCGGACGCTGCGCGGACTACATTCTCTCGGATATGAAGCCGCTGCGAATGTTCATCTACGCTGATATGGACTCGCGCGTTCGACGCTGCCTCGACCGCGAGGATGACGGCGAAAACATGTCGGTCAAGGAGATGCAGCGCACCATCCGCACAATCGACCGCGGAAGAGCGAAATATTATGAGTTCTATACCGGCATGCGCTGGGGCGATAAGGTTAACTACGACCTGTGCATAAATACAACAAACGCAAACATCAAGGAGCTTGCTCCCTATCTTGCAAAGGGACTGAGCATCTGATCGCATCCCGCACACCGCTCATTGCCGCAAGGCAGATACCGAAGCTGCATGCGGGACAGAAAGGTCAAATATGAATATTAAAGAGCTACCCGGGCGGATAAAGGAATTTATCACCACCAATACGGTAAAGCGAAACGTCACTTTCGGCGTTATCGGCGGGGTGATAGTACTGACCGCCGCCATTGCCATCCCGCTGTCGCTGCGAACCTGCGACCACGTGTGGGATAACGGCATAACTCAGACAGAGGCGACCTGCACCGAAAACGGAGTCAAGGTCCTGAAATGCAGAAAATGCCGCGAGACCAAGCTTGAGCCGATCGACGCAAAGGGTCACTCGCCTAAGATAGGAACGGTACAGACCGTGACCGAGGCAACCTGTAAGACCGAGGGTAAGCGCCGCTATACCTGCGAGCGCTGCGGCGAGACGGTAGAGGAGGCAATTCCCGTAAACGACAAGCATGTGTACACCGAAACGGTAACGCGCGAGGCAACGTGCAAGACCGACGGCGAATGCACCAAGACTTGCAGCGTCTGCGGCAAGACGGAACGGGTCGTTATCCCTAAGACAAACGACCACAAATACGAGGAGAAGGTCACACGTGAGCCGACCTGCACAAAGGACGGAATAAAGACACTGACCTGCTCGGTGTGCGGAAAGCAGACCGAAGAAAAGATCCTCGCCGTCGGTCACGACTACGAGCCGGGCGAATCGGTTCAGCCGACATGCCTCGATAGCGGCTACAAGACCGAGGTGTGCAAGAACTGCGGAGATGTCAAGAAAGCCGAGACCATCCCGGCGCTTGAGCACGAGTTTACCGATGCGACCTGCACCTCTCCCAGGCGCTGCAAGAACTGCGGAATTACGATAGACAGAGCGCTCGGTCATGACGCGCCCGACGGCATAACCTGCAGACGCTGCGGATGCCTTAGCATCACCTTTGAATATGATATAGGCAGCGACGGCGCACCGTATTTCACCGCACCGGGCGGGCTGAAATGCGACCTGTTCAACTTTGATTACGTGCTGACGAACGAGGGCGGCGCGACAAAGGTCACATTCCGCTATAACGAGACGTTCATCGAGGGAGAGAGCGGCAGCAGCTGCACGTATGTAATTAAATTCTACCCTCCCGACAGCAACGAGGCTGAGATCATCTCGGTCGTCCGCGACGGAATCGTGCTGAACAAGCAGAAGATGATGACTGTCACCTGCGATAAGGCGCTGACCGTCCCCGGTACATACCGCTTGTACGTTACAAGCGCGGGCTGATACAGTAATGAGAGCTGTTGTGATAACAGATGATGCCGTATACGGTCGAATGCTGTGCTCCGAGATCGGAACGGTCGGGTATTCGGCGGAGCTGCTTGATGCGGCACGGCTGCCGAGTGAAGCTGACTGCTCTGCCGAGCTGATGCTCGCCGACGGTGATGCACTTTCGCCCGAGAAGATAGAACTGCTCGCAAAGGGATGCGAGAGAAAAATTGTCTTCTCGCGCAGCGCATCGGATAGCGCGCAAAAAACGCAGGACGGCACGCCGAATATATCAGAGCGTGATATTATATATTTGCGCAGACCGATGAGTATCGCAAGGCTGCGTGAGCTTGTACTCTCGATGTCGGCAGACGCCTCAGAGCGGTTGATGTTCGATCGAAAGTCGCGCAGACTGCACCTCGGCGGCAGAGAATGCAGACTGACACCACACGAGGCTGCGGTATTTTCGATTCTGTACGACAATCGCGGCGGCGCGGTCACACGCGCCGAGATTGATACGGCACTGCGGAGAGACAATAACACCGCCGGAAGAACTAATCTTTGCGAGGTTTATATCGCACTGCTGCGCAGAAAGCTGAAATCTGCGTTCGGCTCGCCGCTTGTCGAGACCGTAAGAGGCATAGGCTATATGCTGCCGAATGACCGATAACGATTATAGGCGCAAACTAAGCGACTCGCGCCGAGAGATAAATCGACCGACGCATGAATCTAACAACATATACAAAACACGCGCCCGATACGCACAACGGCTGTGCATATCGGGCGTGTGCTTTTGTATTGTAACAGTGAAAAACTCAATAAAAGTGTCACCATAACTACGAACTCAGTCTAATCAGAGACTCAGCTACTTTTTCTTTGTGCGAGTAAGTTGCGCAGCGAACAACACGGGACATTGTTCCAAAGCCCAAAAGAAACGCCGCCATCACTACGAAATTAGTCAAATCATAGCCTTAGCCACTTTTTCTTTGATTGCGCAGGCGCAAAGAAAAAGTTAACAAAAAGAAACGCCGCTCTGCGGGACGCTGCCCCGAACCCCGTGATGTTTGGAGCGTAAGCTCCAAACTCATGCATAAAGGCTCTGCCTTTATGCGCCGCCCATTGAAAAGGCGGGCGAAACTTTTCCGCTGCTTGCGGCTTCAGTCTGTGCGCGACAACAGGTGAAAACCTAACTCCGCAATCGTCCCGCTGCTCTGCCCGAGGAAAGCCTCTCAGTCACAAAGTTTTCGCCAGGCCTTTTTCAAAAGGCCGCGTTCCCCACGTTCCCCGCGTTCCTTGCGTTCCCCGCGTTCCCCACGTTCCCCACGTTCCCCGCGTTTCTCGCGTTCCTCGCGTTCCCGTCGCGTCAAAGCTCGACGGTCACTATTCTTGCGTTAGCTCTCGGCTTGCCGTCTGAGCCGACGGCGGAGAACAGGTACTCGCTTCCATCGCGATCGCTGCGATGCACGGTCAACTCCTCGCCGATCCTCGCCTCGCGCAGATAAGCGACAGATATCTCGCTCACCCTGCGGCGATAGAGATGCGGGCAGTGCTCAGGGTGCATACCGAGCGCGAGCTCGGGCAGCTCTGCACCGCTCAGCTCGGGGAGAAAATCGCAGAACATATCGGAATACACGGTATTATTCATATGCCCGTTTTCATCTCCGTCTGAATAGCGCACGGTACGCAGCCCGACGATCGGAGCATCCGCTCCCGGCGCGGAAAAACGGAGAGGTGCGCCGACCTCTATCGGTTCGTCGGTACCGAACCCGTACTCTACATCGCTCTGCTTAACAAAAGCGCGCGTTGCGGTATCGAGCATCGCCCATGTTGTCGAAAGCTCGGCAATGCGCTCATCCCCGCGGTCGATGCTGCCGCAGCGATAAAATACAACTCCCGTACCGGGGCAAGCCCATGTATTCACCGTCAGCTCATCATAGGTACGAACGGGTGCATACAGCCGCATTGCAAACCTACTGAGAACATAAGCCCTCCCCCCGGCGCGAAGTTCGTCGAGAGAAGGACCCATGAAATAGTGTTGGTTAGCAGCCGCATCCTGAAGCCATCTCAGGACAGCGGAGGCTGATGCGATACCGTCAATATCCGTTTCCGATGAGCGAACGGTTATATGATCGGTCCACTTCAAAGCCTGATACCTCGCTGTCGCTTATGCCTTGCCGTTGGAGCCGAGGACGTTAACGATCTTGTGAGATACCATCTTCTTGACCTCGTCACGAGCGACCTTGAGGTAGCCGCGGGGGTCAAATACGGAGGGCTCTGCGGTCATTACGCGGCGGATGCCTGCGGTGAACGCGAGACGGATATCCGAGTCGATATTGATCTTGCAGACTGCCATCTCAGCAGCGCGGCGAAGCAGCTCCTCCGGAACGCCCTTAGCGCCGTCGAGCTTACCGCCGCAAGCGTTGATCTCGTCAACGAGCTCCGGAATAACAGAGGATGCGCCGTGAAGAACGATCGGGAAGCCGGGGAGGCGCTTGCCTACCTCTTCGAGAATATCGAAGCGCAGGCGGGGCTCGCCCTTGAACTTATATGCGCCGTGGCTTGTACCGATAGCGATAGCAAGCGAGTCAACGCCTGTCTTGGAGACGAACTCCTCGACCTCTGCGGGATTGGTGTACATAGCGTCGTCGGCGTCGACCTTAACGTCATCCTCAACGCCTGCGAGCTTACCGAGCTCACCCTCAACGACAACACCGCGCTCGTGAGCATACTCAACTACCTTGCGGGTCAGCTCGATATTCTCCTCGAAGGAATACTTGGAGCCGTCGATCATAACGGAGGTAAAGCCGCCGTCGATGCAGCTCTTGCAGATATCGAAATCTGCGCCGTGGTCAAGGTGGAGAGCAACGTCGATGCCCGAATCCTTTACGGCTGCCTGAGCGAGCGCCATCAGGTACTCATGCTTAGCATACTTACGTGCGCCTGCGGAAACCTGCATGATAACAGGAGACTTGTTCTCCTCTGCAGCCTCTGCGATAGCCTGAATAATCTCCATATTGTTGATGTTGAAAGCACCGATAGCGTAGCCGCCTTCATAAGCCTTCTTAAACATCTCTGTTGTTGTTACAAGGGCCATTTTATTCACTCCTATTCCGCGCGGTGATAAGCCACGCAATGTCTAAATATTTAACGGGTATAGTTTACCGCAAAAGAGTGAAAAAATCAAGTCTTTTTTTGACATAACGTGCCCTACGGATAAAAATTAACAAGTAATACGATAATCAGAGCTTTTCCGCCTCGCTCTGCTCTACTCCCGCCGCCGGAACGAATTCGCCCGCCGCACCGCCGAGACCGAACGAGACCGATATCGCACCGTCCACCCGAGCCATTGCCTCCTCGTCGAGATGCCCCATCCGCTCGCCGAGCCGCTGCTTGTCGATGGTCCTTATCTGCTCGAGCAGAACGATAGAGTCGCGCGAAAGTCCGCCTCTTGCGCGTCCGGATGAGAACAGCTCGATATGCGTCGGCAGCCGCGATTTGCCCATGCGGCTTGTTATCGCCGCAGCAATGACCGTCGGGCTGTATTTGTTGCCGACATCGTTTTGTATGATAAGTACGGGTCTGACTCCGCCCTGCTCCGAGCCGACGACCGGCGACAGATCGGCGAAAAATATATCTCCTCGTTTTACAGTCATAATATTCACTCTCCGCTGTTTTCTTTTTCCGCTCAGACGGTTGCCCGTCTGCTGTTATTCTTTACCGCGTCACGCATTTTTAATCATCGCGCAGAACATATTCTTCGGTTTTATTTCAGTCTCATTTTATGCGCGCCGCCGCAGAGCGGTGAATGCGTTATATCCGCCCGATGAGCCGTGCCGGGTGAGCAGAGGATGCGGGCACGAGGAGAATGCGTGATACGCAGTGGGCGCGGGGCGCGTCGGGTGCTCGGCAGAGTGGGAATACGCGACAGAGCATACGGTAAATTCGGATGCGCGGCGGGCGCGCAGAGCAGGACGAAAAGCAATACGAGAGCGGCATTTTCCGACATGCGGCGGCAGTGCACGACACAGCTCGACAGAGATAATTGTTAATTTTTTTATTTTTTCACCCACATGCAAAATAGGCGCTTTACAAGCTGATTTTTTTATGTTAATATAAGGTTGGTTGAAAAAAACACATCCAGCCTCCACCCGATACAAGAGGAATACCGAATATGAAATGCCCGATTTGCGGATATCAAGACAGTAAGGTAATAGATTCCCGTCCAACCGAGGACGGAAGCATTCGCCGACGCAGAGAATGCCTCGGCTGCTCGCACCGCTTCACCACATTTGAAACGATAGAATCCAAGCCGCTCTTTGTCATAAAGAAGGACGGCAGCCGCGAACTGTTCGACCCCGGAAAGCTGCTCGGCGGCATCATCAAGGCATGCTATAAGCGCCCGGTCAGCTCCGAGCAGATGAGTGCCATCATACACAGCGTCGAGCAATCGGCGGCAAACTCCTTCAGCGAAGAGATACCGAGCTCGGAGATAGGCTCTATCGTTATGGACGAGCTGCGCAAGATAGACGAGGTATCGTATGTAAGATTCGCCTCGGTCTATCGCGAATTCCGCGATGCCGAAACCTTTATGAAGGAGCTGTCAAAGCTCGGTATCGAAACAAAATAGTCCTCGCTTGCAGATGCAATCTATATATTAACAAAGCCGTGCTGACATCAGCACGGCTTTGTCCATTTTATCACTTCCATCAAAATAATAGACGTTTATAATAAAAAATTGAGAATTAGCTTAAAAGTTATTGCTTTTTCAAGAAAAGTATGGTATAGTGGTTATGAAAAAACGACAAAACCGCTCTTCGCGCGACCGATAAGCGCTCACAGAGCAATCATAAAACAGAATTATACATCATAGCTCATAAATCATTAAGAAAGGAGGCTCTCAAACATGATATTCTACGATTCCGGCGGCTTTATACGAGAATACTGTATGCATATGCCCTCTCGCAGATACCATCTGCTCTTCTCTCAACGGTGACGTATAAGCCGCAGCTTTCGTACGCGGCTTATACGTCTTTCCTGAATTTTTCAAACACCATTCATCACGGTCAACCAATATGCACATCCATACTAACGGAGAATAACAATGAAAAAAATAATAATTACACTGCTTGCACTTCTCGCCGCAGCAGCTTTGGCAGGCTGCGGAAAGACGGAAGCGCCGCCGAGCGAGACAACAGCAAGCGCATCGCAGGAAACAACCGCAGAAACGGACACCGTTTTTCCGGACGGTCATTACATCGGCGTATGGTTTTCTTCTGATATAAAGGAAGCGCCCCCTTATGCAACAACACCGCATATAACTATAATGCGTATAATGCCCGAATACATACACTTCAAGGTTAAAATTTCCGCGGATATCCCGTATATCGGAGGAAAAGCAATCGAGCGTGACGGTGAAATAGTATTCGGTGACGGGATAACCGAGGGTATGGAAAACACGGGAGGAATGAAGGGAACGCTTAGCTTCGATAGTGACGGGGTTACGATCCGTTACGATTCGCTCGGTAAATACGGCACGGAAGGCGAAACTCTTACACAGAGGTTCACACAGAAAAACGAGCCTGATATAATGTCATGGCCCGCAAACGACCTGTCCGAAGCTGTAAGGTCAGACCTGCAGGGAATAATCGACGAGATAACCGAAAAAGGTTGGGTAGACATCGAGGTGCTTCCGCATGAGCCGAACACCTCTCTGCGATGGAACCTCGGATATCCCGCAGTCGAGATACCAGACGGGGCAACGCTCTACTGCGTAACCGGACGCTCTCCCGCAAACGGCGGACCTATGTATATTAATATTTACTCCGTATATGTAGGAGAAAGCAAGCTTGCCGAGCCATCTGAGGTGTACTACATTTCTTTATTTACACGCGATCTGAGAGGTATATACCTTGACAGTTTCATGAGCGGGAGATCTGACGACAGCCGCATTCTGAACTATGATGACGCAGAACTTATAAACTATTTCTTCCCTCCAAGCATGCCGCAAGTCGAACCCGATTAAAACACTTCATTAACACACCGCAAAGCATAATAATATTAGAACTAAATTTCAGGAGGTAAACCATGAAAAAAGAATTACTGCTGTCCGCTCTTGCTGCAATACTTGTCGCAACATGCTTCGGTACTACAGCCGCAAATGCCGATAATGTCGAGACAGAAACCGATATAAAGACAAATATAAAAGCCGAGGAAAGCACCGAAATCAAAGCCGACGAAAAAATCGAGTTATCGGCAAAGGAAATCAAAATGGAGGAGTGGGTTGCCGAAAACAGAACGGTTTTGGATGAAGTATCTCCGTTTGAACAGCATGAAATGGAGATACGGACTGCGGAGGATGCGCTTGCAATCGCACCGTACGAGACAACTTTCCTGCCTAAGTACAGAGATATCTACTACTGGGGACCTTCTTTCCTTTACGATATAGTCGATCAGGATGCGTTTGCGGAATGGTATGAAACGGTCGTACTTACTGACTACCGCAACAACGCAGAGCCGAAGGAAATGTATACCGTTTCGTTCGTAAAATATTTCGAGATATCGAGAGAGGATTTCGATCGCTGCTGCGAACAGAAGAGAGAATACATGGAATTTCTGCATAACGAATACGGTTATGATATAGATGTCGAAGGCGCAGAGATTCCGAATGCCGATATAATCTACACCTTTGACAACGAGATAATCAACAACTATTATCTCCGCGATCAGGAGGGTATCATATACACCCCTGCCGATGAGTACTGAGCCTGTACGGCATCCCGCAAAAATACCGTGCGGGCAGGACGACGCTCACGGTATGGCATGAACGCATAACATAACAAAGCGCCGCTCTGCCGGGAGCGCGCGGAAATAAGCACTGCCGCGCGAGGTCGAACATCCGACCCCGCGCGGCAGGCTTTTTATGTATGCGAGAGATTTTTATATATGCGAGAGTTTTTTATGTATGCAACGGACTATTTATATGCGCAACGGATATTCTATATAAACAGCGAATCATCGAAATACACAGTGGATTTTTCTATATAATCACGCAAGTATCACATGGAAGAAGATGCAGAAGAAATGCATGATGCTTCCCGCAAGCACGAACATATGAAACACCGAATGCATATATTTATGCTTCTTTCCGATGCCGTAGAGAACCGCGCCTATCGTATACGCGATACCGCCGCCGAGCAGCCAGAGCAGCCCGCCGAGGTCGAGCGAGGCTATCGTAGGTCTGACTGCTATGGCAATGCACCAGCCCATGCCGATATAGCACGCCATAGAGAGCTTCTGATACTTTTTGAGGTCGATGGCGGTAAAGGTCGTAGCAAGCGCCGCAAAGCCCCATACAACGCCGAATATCGCCCATGCCCAGCCGGGGTAATTGCGTCTGATCGCGACGAGCAGAATGGGTGTATAGCTTCCGCCTATCAGAAAGTATATCGAGCAGTGGTCGAGCACCTGAAGAACGCGCTTTCCCATACAATCGTGCAGACCGTGATAGATGCTCGACATCGTATAGAGAATAACGAGCGATGCACCGTACAGTGCGCCGCTGACAACGCCCCATGCGTCGCCCCTGACCGCAGCAAACACAACGCACAGCACGAGCGCGGTTATTCCGAGCGCGCCGCCGACGATGTGCGAGATCATATTGAATATCTCCTCGCCCTTTGTATAGCTCGGCAGCACTCGCATTGACAGCTTTGTTCTTTCCATATATTTATATCCTTTCGTGTCGAAGAAACGGAATATCTGAAAATAAAATGCTCAAGATAATAACGCGTCACGTATCATCTTGAGCACTATATTATATCATTTCCATTTGAATGTCAAGTGTCGAATTGTTAATATTTTTGTGCAGCGCCCCCGAGAACGCAAAAGCGGTAATTTTTTCACTGTCCGCGCTCTGCCCCGCAGGATGCTGTGTCATCCCCGCACCGCTTATTCGAGCTCGAATGCGCCCGTATACAGCTGATAATATGTTCCCTTTTCGGCTATCAGCTTATCATGGCTGCCGCGCTCGATTATTCTGCCGTGGTCGAGCACCATAATGACATCCGAATTCTTGACGGTCGAGAGACGGTGCGCGATAACGAACACCGTTCTGCCCTCCATCAGCTTATCCATACCGCGCTGAACGATAGCCTCGGTACGTGTATCTATCGAGGAGGTCGCCTCGTCGAGTATCATTACAGGCGGGTCGGCGACCGCCGCGCGGGCGATGGCTATCAGCTGGCGCTGTCCCTGCGAGAGATTCGCACCATTCGATGTGAGCATGGTATCATAGCCCTGCGGCAGACGGGAGATAAAGTCGTCCGCACCCGCGAGTCGGGCGGCGGCGCGGCATTCCCCGTCGGTCGCGTCGAGCTTTCCGTATCTGATATTGTCCATCACCGTGCCCGTGAACAGGTTCGTCTCCTGAAGAACGATGCCGAGCGAGCGGCGCAGGTCGGATTTTTTGATCTTATTGATATTGATGCCGTCGTAGCGTATCTTGCCGTCGGCGATATCGTAGAAACGGTTGATGAGGTTGGTGATAGTGGTCTTGCCCGCGCCCGTTGCACCGACGAATGCCACCTTCTGCCCGGGCTCCGCGAATACGGAGACATCGTGCAGCACCGGTTTTTCGGGCGTATAGCCGAAATCGACATCGGTCATACGTACATCGCCGCGCAGCTCGGTATATGTAACGCTGCCGTCGCCGTGCGGATGCTTCCATGCCCATCTGCCCGTATGATGATCAGCCTCGCGGATGCTGCCGTCGTCGGAAATCTCCGCGTCTACGAGCGTAACATATCCGTCGTCGGTCTCCGGCTGCGTGTCGATAAGTGAGAAGATACGTTCAGCGCCCGCCATTGCAAGCACTACCGAGTTTATCTGCTGCGAGACCTGATTGACATTTCCCGTGAACTGCTTGGTCATGCTCATAAACGGCACGAGCACGTCGACGGTAAGAACACCGATGCCCGCCGCTATCGAGCTGATACCGACATTAGGCAGACCCGAGAGCACAAGCGCGCCGCCGACGGTAGCGCATAGAACGTAGAGCACGTTTCCGATATTCATTATGATAGGTCCGAGAACGTTTGCATAAGCATGCGCACGGTAGCTGTCCTGATAAAGCTCCTCGTTTATCTCATCAAAGCCTCGCTGAGCCTCGTCCTCGTGGCAGAATACCTTGATGACCTTCTGCCCGTTCATCATCTCCTGAGCGTAGCCCTCTGCATATCCTATCGAGCGCTGCTGACGGATGAAGTACTTAGCCGAGCCGCCGCCGACCTTCTTTGACACAACGACCATCAGCACAACGCCGAGAACGATAATGAGCGTCATGGGAATGCTGTACCAGAGCATTATGCCGAGCACCGTCAGCACTATGACCGCCGCCTGCAGCAGCTGCGGGAGCGACTGCGAAACGAGCTGACGCAGCGCGTCGATATCGTTTGTGTAGTAGCTCATGATGTCGCCGTGCTTGTGAGTGTCAAAATAGCTGATGGGCAGATTCTGCATGCCGTCGAACATACGGCAGCGCAGCTTGCAGAGAAAGCCCTGCGTAATTACCGCCATGAGCTGGTTGTACGCGGTTATCGAGAGCATTGCGAGCAGATACAGCACGACAAGGATTATCACTATCGGGATTATCTCCGCAAATGCCGCGCCTATATCGCTGTCGCCGCGCTCGAGATAGTCGGTAACGATGCCGAGCACCTTCTGCACGAATATCGACGGGATGGACGATACTATCGCGGAAAATATAATGCACACCGCCGTCAGCGGAACAAGACGGGGATAAAACTCTATCAGCAGGCGGAGAATACGGCCGAGCGAGCCGGGCTTTTTGCCGCTCTGAACATTCTTCTTATCATTCTTCATCTCCGTCACCTCCTGTCTGCTGCTCGTAAAGCTCGCGGTAGATATCCGAGCTGTCAAGCAGCTGCTCATGCTTGCCCGATGCAACTATTCTGCCGCCGTCGAGCACTATAATCATATCCGCATCCATCACCGACGAGACGCGCTGCGATATGATTATCTTTGTTGTTTCGGGGATAAAGCGGGCAAAGCCGTCGCGAATGAGCGCGTCGGTCTTGGTGTCGACCGCGCTCGTCGAGTCGTCGAGAATAAGTATCTTCGGCTTGCCGAGCAACGCGCGGGCAATGCAGATACGCTGCTTCTGACCGCCGGAAACATTCGTTCCTCCCTGCTCTATATGAGTGTTGTAGCCGTCCGGGAACGACTCGATAAATTCATGCGCCTGCGCGAGACGGCACGCCTCGACAAGCTCCTCATCGGTCGCATTCTCGTTGCCCCACCGCAGATTCTCCGCGATTGTGCCGGAGAACAGCATGTTCTTCTGCAGCACCATTGCGACCGACCGACGAAGCGAGTCAAGCTCATAGCTGCGAACATCCTCTCCGCCGACGCGAACCGCACCCGCGCTGACATCGTACAGACGCGGTATCAGCTGAACGAGCGAGGATTTTCCCGAGCCAGTTCCGCCGAGCACACCTACGGTGCTGCCCGACGGGATATGCAGCTCGATATCCGAGAGCGCGTCGCGCTCCGCCTTTTCGGAATAGCGAAACGAAACACCGTCGAAATCTATCTCGCCGTCGCGCACCTCGGTAAGAGCGCCGCTCGGGCTTGTCAGCGTAGGCTGCTCGTCGAGCACCTCGCCGATACGCTCCATCGACTCGTACGAGATGGTCAGGATAACATAGATCATCGAGAGCATCATCAGCTGCATCATTATCTGAAAGCCGTAGTTGAGCATAGCCGATATCTCACCGACGTTGATGGCAGCGCCACCCGAGGAGAGTATCATGCGCGAGCCGACAAGCAGGATAAATACCATGTTAAAATATATGCATAGCTGCATGAGCGGTGCGTTGAGCGCCACAATACGCTCTGCACGGGTAAAATCACCGCGGATATCGTCGGCAGCCGCTCCGAACTTTTTCTTTTCATGGTCCTCACGCGAGAAGCCCTTTACAACGCGCATTCCGCGGACGTTTTCCTCAATGGATTCGTTCAGTCGGTCATACTTGCGGAATACAGAACGGAAGGCGGGCATTGCCTTTCTCGCTATCATGAGCAGTCCGAAAACGAGCACGGGTATGATGATAACAAAGGAGGTCGCGAGCGCGCCGCCCATTATGAACGCCATGATTATCGAAAAGATAAGCATAAGCGGCGCACGCACCGCTGTGCGGATAGTCATCATATACGCAAGCTGCGCATTCGATACGTCCGTCGTCAGACGGGTGACGAGCGACGAGGATGAAAAACGGTCGATATTCGCAAACGAAAAGCGCTGTATGCTCGCAAATATGTCGCTGCGCATATTCTTTGCAAAGCCCGCAGACGCCTCTGCGCTCGTCTTGCCCGCTATCGCGCCCGCGCAGAGCGAGCAGAGCGCAAGCACGATGAGCAGACCGCCGCGCGAGAGTATAAAGCGCATGTCGGTGCCCTGCTGAACACCGTTCAGCATGCTCGCTGTGACAAACGGGATAATGGTCTCCATCACCGCCTCTATCAGTATGAAAATAAAGGTGAGTACGGTCGCCTTTTTGTATTCGCGTACACACCGCAACAGCTTCAGCATTCTTCCTTACCTGCCTTTCCCGGCTTTTTGTATGCGCCGGTCTCTCTTATCATGTCGTCAAGAATAGAGGCGGCATCCGATATACAGCGCAGACACGGACGCTTTGCGTAAAACTCCGCATCCCGCTTCGCAGGCTCGGGACCCGGTGCTGCGGACACACCGCGCATAAGATCGCGGCATACAATAGAGCCGTACCGTGCACGGAACGCCTCCGCGAGCGATTGTATGCGGGCATAGTGCGCCGTTTTTCCGTCAAGGTCGCCGGGCTTATCATAGCCCCACAGCAGTCCCGCCGCCATGAATATCCCGCTCACGGCGCCGCAGACCTCACGCAGTCTGCCCATTCCGCCGCCGAACGACGACGAGAGCCGCAGCGCCGTCTGCCTGTCCATTCCCGTAAGATCGGAAAAAGCAAGGAAGGTCGACTGCGCGCAGTTATAGCCCTCAAGAAAGAGCGATGCGGCGATCTGCGCATGGTCGGGCAGCTCGCCGAGCACATGCGATAGCAGCTCGGTCGCGCTCGAGACAATGACCTGTGCACCGCTGCTCTCGAGAAAATCACGATCGCGAAATCCCCAATCGACCGAAATGCAGTCCATATCCGCCGCCTGTGCCGTCAGTATGTCAACATCCGAGTCGCCGATGTACACAGCCTCCTCACGGCGGTAGCCGAGACTGCGCAGCACCTCGAGCACAGAATCGGGTGAGGGCTTTCGTGCAACGCCGTCACGCTCGCCGACGGTTATATCAAACATCGCGGGGAAATAGCGCTTACAGAGCTCGCGCACCGCCTCATCGCGTTTGTTTGACACCACTGCGGTGCGAACTCCGCAGGCGGAGAGCCGCGTAAGCATCGGAATTATTCCGTCATACGGCTTTGTGCTGTCGTACATATGTGCGCCGTACCATTCAATAAAGTCGCGGTAGACCTGCTCCGAGGCGCCGCCGTCCGTTCCCTCGGGTACTGCGCGCTCGCAGAGCTTACGTATTCCGTTTCCCACCATCTGCCGCACCTCGTCGATAGTCCGTGCGGGCATTCCGTTTTTCTCGAGCGCGGCATTCGTCGCCGCCGCCAAATCCTCTAAGGTATTCAGCACCGTTCCGTCAAGATCGAATATCGCCAGTCTGTATTTCATTTCCGCCCCTTTCCCCGCCCTGCACCGCATGCGGTGGTTAAAGCGCACACGGCAGCCGCCGTCTCGCTTATAATCAGAACTGAATCGCTGCATTTTCGGAATGTACGGCAGCCGATCCGGGATAATGCTCTCGCGCTTTTCTCCTACGGCTTTTCCTATACGTCATTCCGTATTTCTTCATTGTAGCACAAAAAAATGTGAAATTCAACCCGTATTATATAATACGGCAAAATACACAGAGCGACCGCCCATGCGATGACGATCGCTCACGTTTTTGCTCATTTCATCTGCGCGGTTATCTCCTTCATTGCCCGGTAAAACCGATCTGTCTGCTCTGCCGTATTGTATATTCCGAAGCTTGCGCGAACCGCGCCGCCCTCGGGCGTTCCGAGCATCTTGTGCGCAAGCGGCGAGCAGTGCAGCCCCGCACGAACGCATATTCCGCGGGCATCGAGCTCCGCCGCGACCTCCTCGCTGCCGCGTCCCATAACATTGAACAGAACAACCCCGCCTACCCGCTCCGTCATATACACGCGAACACCCGGCAGCGACAGCAGCATATCCCTTACCCGTCTGCCGAGACCGCAGATATGCGTCTCTATCGCTTCTTCTCCAATCTCGCGGACAAAGCGGATCCCCGCCTCAAGCGATGCGATCGCAGGGAGACACAGCGTTCCCGCCTCGAGCCGTTCGGGAAGCGATTCGGGCATACCGAGCTCTGCAGAGGCAATACCGCTGCCGCCCTCGATAAGAGGTCGAAGCGCCATCGAATCGAGAGCGGGCGAGACGATAAGAAAGCCGCAGCCGATGCCGTACAGTCCCTTGTGCCCGGATGAGCAGAGGATATCTATACCGTCGCGCTCCATGTCTATGGGGATATGCCCTGCCGACTGCGCTGCATCGACGATAAACCGCGCCGCGCGTGAGCGGCATACCGATCCGATTGCGCCGAGGGGCTGAGTTATACCGCAGATATTCGAGCTGTGGCAGCATACGACGGTATCCCCGCGCGAAAGCCGTCCCGACAGCTCTGTCGATGCTGCCGATGCCTCGGTGCAGGCACGATATATCCCGTAGCTGCATCCGCGCTCCGCAAGCGACGCTACGGGGCGCAGCACCGAGTTGTGCTCTATCGAGGAAATGAGATATCTGCCGCCACGCCGCGCGATCCCCTTGATGGCAAGGTTGAGCGCATAGGTGTCGTTTGCGGTAAAAATGACATTTTCCGGTCTGGAGCAGCCGAACATCTCCGCAAGCGCCGCCCGACATCTGTACACCCGCTCGGCTGCCGCGAGTGTGGCGCGGTGTCCTCCGCGTCCGGGATTCCCGTACTCGCCGCGCATGACCTCTCCCACTGCGCGCAGCACGGCGGGAGGCTTTGGATATGAGGTCGCGGCATTATCAAAATATATCAGGCTCACCGCGCGCCTACCTTATTATACGTTCGTAGCCGATACCGCTGCCGCGGAGCCTGGCGGTCGCCCGACCGAGCTCCTGCGCAGACAGCATCAGCCCGTAAGAGCAGCCCTTGCCGCCGCCCTCTATCCTGACGGGCGAGGAATATATCCCGACCGCCGCGAGAACCTCCCGCGCACGAAAAACCGCATTGACCGAACCGATGACGATTCGCGCCCTGCCGCCTGCATGTGTACCGTTCACCGTCTTTTTCCTTCTTTCGCTTTTCATTTCTGCCCGCATAGTGTCTCGATTCATTATATGCCGCCGCGCATTACGCGGTGACGGGCAACGGCGGGTGAACATACTGCGGTAATGCAGACAGAGATATTATAATTATCGCCTTCCTTCGCCGCGATAAAAAGGAGCACCTGCGCGGTGCTCCGAATGATATAATGAAATGATATGCAATTTTTCTATATGATCCTACCCTGCTGCGGCTCGCCCATACGCGCCGTCAGGCACCTACAAGCACGCCGCCGAGCTCGCGCTCGAGTATAGCCCTCTCCGAAAAAGGAACCTTTTTTCCGCATACTATCTGATAATCCTCATGTCCCTTGCCGGCAAGGAGAACGGTATCCCCGCGCTCCGCGGTGCGAACGGCATACAGTATCGCCTGCTCGCGGTCGGCTATTCTGACCGAAGGGGTCACCTTGAGATACGAGCATATCTCGGCAATTATCGCATCCGGATCCTCAAAGTCGGGATTGTCGCTCGTAACAATACAGAGGTCGGCAACACCGTCCGCCGCCTCGGCAAGCTCGCGCCTGCGCAGCTCCGCCCTGCCTCCGATAGAACCGAAAAGCACGATAAGCCGCCCCTCGGTATGCGGGCGCAGCACCGACAGCACGCTTGCAAGGCTTGCGCCGTTATGAGCATAATCAATTATAAAGCGCCGCTCGCCGTCGCTGAAGCTCTCGAGCCTGCCACGGACATGCGCCCGACGCAGCGTCTCGGAGATAACCCCGTCACCTACACCCTCGGCACGCAGTACCGCAATCGCCGCAAGCGCATTATAAACACTGAAGATCCCGGGCATCGCGACAGTAAAGCGCACACCGCCGACCTCAAAGCTCATTCCGGCATTTCCGCAGACAGAGGTCTCGCGTATATCCTCCGCGCGCAGAGCGCAGGCAGAGTCGATACCGTAGCCGATAACATCTCCTGTGGCTGAGTGCGCCATTCTTCCGCATTGCGCATCGTCCGCATTAAGCACGCTGAGTGCAGATGCGGCAAACAACCGCGCCTTGCTGCTTATATATTCCTCCATATTCGCATGCTCGGTCGGTCCTATGTGATCAGGCGAGAGATTAGTAAACACGCCCTCGGCAAAGTGCAGTCCATATACGCGGTCGAGCTTATATGCCTGAGAGGAAACCTCCATAACGACCGTCTCTACTCCCGCGTCGCGCATGTCGGCAAGTGTACGTGCAAGCTCAAGCGCATCCGGCGTCGTATTTGCAGACGGACGCAGGCATCCGCCGTATCCGATTCCGCAGGTGCCGATTATGCCGGTCCTGCGTCCCGCCGCTTCAAGACCCGATCGGATAAGCTCGGCGGTCGTGCTCTTTCCCTTGGTTCCGGTAATACCGATAAGGCGAAGCGATGCCGCCGGTTCTCCGTAAAAGCGCTGCGCGATCACTGCAAGAGCACGGCGTGTCGACGAAACAACGGTGACAGACGCATCCTTCGCAAGATCGAGCGGACGCTCGGCAAGGAAGCAACGGCAGCCGCTCTCGTACGCACTCGCCGCAAAATCGTGACCGTCGCTCCTTGCGCCGGATATGCAGACGAAAAGACTGCCGCGCCGCGCACTGCGCGAATCGGTAGTAAGCACGGTAATCTCGATATCAGCATCGGGCATTGTCTGTGCGCCCGATGCTGTAATAATATCGCATCCGTCAAGCAGCCGGCTCAGCTTCATTTTTTCGGTACTCCTTTTTTCTGTTTATATCCGTTTCACGTAAGATAAAAGAACGTAATACATCCGCTCTTACGCCGCAGGGGCGTCCCGATATCGCTATCGAGCAGTCCAAATCCGTTCGGAGGGTCCGATGCGGCGAACACGTTATTTATTATAGCACTCCACGCCCGAGACCGGGTAATAGCGCTCGAATTTCTTTATCTGATGGCGCTCCTGTATAGCTACATAAAACACGCGCAGCGGATTGAAAAATGTATCGGGACGATAGTGCATCGACGAAAATGCCTTGCCCTCCGCACGGCAGCGGAATATCTGCTCGCGCTCCGAGACGGTCGCATAGCGCAGCACAAGCTTCAGCGGCAGATAGCTCCAGTATGCCTTTTCCTCGCAGAAAACACATTCTCCGCTTCTGCCGAGCAGCTTATCCTCCACTATAAGGCGGGCGGGGTTGCAGCCCGACGCGGTAAGGTAATAGTTGCTTCTGCCCTGACGGACATTGATCTCAAACAGCTTGAACTCGCCGTCGCGACTGTCGAGCTTGATATCGAAATTCGCAAAGCCGCGATAACCGATATCCTCGAGAAACTTTTTCAGCTTCTCCATCAGAGGACGATTGTAGTCGGTGAGTATCGCCGCATGGTTGCCCATACCCTTCGGAGTATGCTCCTCGAGCAGCACGTGCCCGAGGCAGAGCATACGCGCTTTGCCGTCCGAACCGCAGTACGCGGTAAGCGTGTACATCTGCGAATCGTCTCCCGGTATGGTATCCTGTACTATTATCTTATCGGGATAGCCTGAGGCATAGATGGCGGAAACGATAGACTCCGCCTCACGCTGCGAATGTGCGCGGTAAACCTTCTGCATTCCGTCAAAGGGGTGCTTCCAGTACAGAACGCTGCTCGAGGGCTTGATTATAATAGGATAGGAAAAATCGGCAGTATTGACCGCGTCTCCCTTTGACAGCACGACCGTGCGCGGATATGGAATGTCGTAATGCTCGCAATACTCGTAAAAGCGCGCCTTGAGCGTAATATCCTCCGTCAGTGCCTCGTCGGGACAGGAGATTATGTAGTGCTCTCCGAGCCGCTTCTGATATTTGATGATGAGAGTTGCATAGTCGTCGGTGCAGCCCATAAGAATGAGCTTTTCTCCCGCATGCCGACCGGCAAACTCCTCGAGAGTATTCAGCATTACCTCGGGATCGTCAATATCAGGCACTGCGCGGAACTTCACTATGCGGCAGTACTCGGTATTTCCGACCTTATATCTGCCGAAGGCATAGCTGCGCACACCGTACGCCTCGTGAAAGGCACGGGCAACATTGTAGCAGTTGAGGTCTGCGCCGAGCAGAACGGGAGTTATCTTCACTCCGCGAAGCTCGGTCTCAATATTTCTTTTTGCCATATGATCGCTTCCTTATAATGCGGCAGCGGGTCTGCCGTGCCGCCGAATAATTGTCGCCCGAAGAGTAACGGTGCGAGCAATATTGAATATGCCGTGGCGCTGCCGTATCGATCAGGATCTGCCGCGCCGGTATTACTCAGCTGCGGAGAAAGAACTGCTCGTACCAGACAAGGAATACAAGCGCAGTCCATATCTTTCTGCCGTTGTTCGCGCTGCCCTGCTTGTGCTCGTCGAGCAGGCGGACAAGCGCGTCACTGTCAAAGAACCGCCTTGCCTCCGGCGAGGTAAAGTAGTCGCGTGCGTACTTATAGTACCGCTCGTCACGGAACCAATAGCGTATCGGTACGGGAAATCCGACCTTCGGACGGTTTGCCCAGTCGTCGGGTATCGTGCGATTAGCCGCCTGACGCAGCACATACTTTGTAATGCCGTCCTTTATGCGGTAGCCGGCGGGTATGCGCTCCGCAAGCTCCATTACGCGTCTATCAAGGAACGGTACGCGCAGCTCGAGCGAGTGCGCCATGCTCATCTTATCCGCCTTGAGCAATATATCGCCGGGCAGCCAGAGCTTCATATCGAGATACTGCTTCTTTGTCAGCTCATCGGCTGAAGCTACGTTCTTATATATATCTGCCGTTATCTCACGCGGCGTTCTGCCTATACGGTAATCGGATGCAAGATAGGAAGGCGCCTCGCGCTCGCTGTACACCATAGCCTGACCGATAAAGTAATCCTCCGGTCTGCCGCTGCTTCGGATAATGAAATCATGACCCTTAAAGTACGGCAGATGCCGTGCGACAGCAGCTGCCGCAATACGAAGTCCGCGCGGCAGATGCTTATACTTCTGCATTTGCGGAGTATCGCGATACCAGTCGTAGCCTGCAAATATCTCGTCAGAGCCCTCGCCGGACAGTACGACGGTAACATGCTCCCGCGCGAGCTGCGCAAGGAAGTACAGCGGCACCGACGACGGGTTGGACTGCGGCTCATCCATATGATACTGTATCGTAGGCAGGCTGTCCATGCACTCCTCCGCCGTCAGCGTACGGCTGATATTGCGGATTCCGAGCAGCTCAGACAGCTCGCGCGCATAGCAGGTCTCGTCAAACTTTTCATATTCGTAGCCCACCGAAAAGGTAAGCTCCGGGCGCATAGCCGCAGTTATGTAGCTCGAGTCGACACCGCCGGAGAGAAATGCGCCGACCTTGACGTCGGCTATTCGGTGTGCCGATACCGATTCACAGACGGCGCCGTCAACAAGCTCTATCCACTCATCGAGGCTCTTCGTTCGATCGGGTACAAAATCAGTCTCCCAATAGCGCCCGGTCTCGAGCTTTCCGTCCTTCCAAAGCAGCCAGTGAGCCGGAGGCAGCTTATATACCCCTTCAAAAAAGGTCTCATCCTCCGATGAGTACTGAAAGGTAAGATACGGGCGCAGGCTGCGCGGGTTAAGCCGCTTGTCAAAGTCCGGATGCTCAAGAAAGCTCTTTATCTCCGAGCCGAAGATAAGCCCGCCGTCGGGCATGGGATAATAATAAAACGGCTTTATTCCGAAATAGTCTCGGGCGCAGAAGAGCGAATGCTCCGCATCGTCCCACACGGCAAACGAGAACATTCCGCGCAGATGATCGAGCATTCCTCTGCCGTATTCCATATACGCATGGAGCAGCACCTCGGTATCGCTCTCTGAGTGAAATGTATGTCCGCGAAAGGCAAGCTGCGCCTTTATCTCACGGTAATTATATATCTCACCGTTGAAGATAACGGTATATCTGCCGTCCTCGCTCGTCATAGGCTGACGTCCCGCCTCGGATAGGTCGATGATGCTCAGCCGTCTGAAGCCGAGCGTTATTCCGTCTCCGAGATAATCGCCCGACATATCGGGTCCGCGATGAACTATGCGGTCCATCATGCGGGAGATTATCTCCCGCCGTGCTTCAAGCATTCCGGTAAATCCGGCAATTCCGCACATATGCTATCCTCCATTGCCGCTCAGGCGGGTGTTTTTTTGCTTGCCGCGATATTCGCGCACACACGGTCGTATATCGCGCCCGCAGCGAGCGAGCCGAGCACTCCGAAGAGCACGCCGAGCAGTGCGCCGCAGATAACGTCGGTCGGATAATGAACAAAAAGGAACAGTCGCGACACCGCAACGAGCACCGCTCCGACATATGCGGGGATAGCCCACTTCGTGCGGTTCATCGCAAGCGCCGTCGCCGCCTCAAAGCAGCAGAGTGAATGCCCCGACGGGAACGAATAGTCGGAGAGATGCGACACCACCGACTCTATCCACTCGATAGCGTCGTACGGACGCGGTCTGGCGACGACGTTTTTTATGATGCCGTTTCCGACGATAACTCCGATAAGCAGCGAAGCACCTATGCAGATGCCGCTGCGGCGGGTCTTTTTAAAGAAAAGCAGTATGACCGCCACGGCTATCCAGAAGATGCCGCCCTCGCCGAGCAGCGTAACGATTCGAAAAAACATAGTGAGAAAGGCGCTGTGCACATTCTCGTATATTGCCGTAATGACCGACGCGTCCCACGTCGTTACGGCTTCTAAAAATGCTCCCATAGTATAGTTCCGTTTCTTTTTTTATTTCATTGAGCCGTCATCTCAGCTCAGGCGCATCCTGACAAGGAGATAATCCGCGCCGCTGCGCGCAAATACAAGCTCTGCGCCCTTGACCGTATCGGTCTTTTGACCGAAATTTTTCATTTCCGCCGTAAAATCGACCTTGCAGGAGAACATATCCGCGCCGTGGCTGAAAAAGTCGTATGCCGTAATATCAAGGCTCTTTACCGTGCACGGTATGTTCTGAGCAAAGCTGAAGCGCGAGGCTGTAATATCCTCGTAGGCCTCCGAGCCCTGCCATGTCAGGTTGCGGGTAGCGACGAATTTTGCCATTGTACCGTCGGTATAGCCTGCGGCGGTATATGTAACATAGGTCTCTATAAATTTCTCGACCGTCTGTGTGCAGCTCTCGGCGAGAGGCGCGCTGCCTGCGCCGTCGAAGCGGCATACACCGTCTAAGTCAAAGCTGCCCTCAAAGGTCGCGCCCGCAGAATCTATATACTGCGCGCTCGGCTGCTCCGTAAGGTCGTCGACGCGATAGACAAGCTCGCGGTCGTCCCCGCCGCTGTACGCGGAAAGTCCGTCGAGGATCGGGTAAACAGCGCCCTGCTCCGCCGATGCGCGTTCAAGCGTCTCGCCGCAAAGCACGACCGTACCGGAGGACGGCGCATGTATCTCAGCGCTGTAAAAGGTCGGAAGGAACTCCGACACATAGCTGTCGACGAGCCGGCAGGAGGTCACAGAATACACCTCAAGACCGAAGCGGCTCTGTCCGCTCGGTGCGATGGTAACGAGCGCAACGGTCTTGCCGTCGCGTATAACGCCGTAGCTCAGTGATCCGTCGTCTCCCGTTCCGCCGGTACGCGCACTCGAGAGCGAATCCGATGCAGCCGATATATCGGCTGCAAGCGCTGCGGCATTTTCCTCATCCGCGCCGCGCCGCTCCGATATGAGCGAATATACAGCCGAGCCGTCAAGCGATGAAAAATAATCCTTTATCCGATTCTCTGGGCGTGTGTACTCAAAGGCGGACATAAATGCATAGAAAACGCCGAGTCCCGCCGCAATAACGGCAAGAGCGATGATTATATATATCCTAAGTCCTCTGAAAAATCCGCTCTTTCTTTTACGCAGATCGGAAACATCCACCGCCCTTACGCCGCTGCCATTCGATTTGTCGGATGGTACAGCACCCATCGGCTGTGTGCGCGGACGCGGTACTCCCACAGACTGCGCGCTGTCGCGCGATGCTCTGCCCGCGCCAGTCCGTGCGGGATTCTGCTGTCCTCTTGCAGAGCCGGGCTGCGTGATATTGCGCCGAGCCTTCGCCGCATCGGGCTGCAAGCTCTGCCTCGGAGAGGCAGCACGGTCTGCCTGACGTACTCTGTTCGCGGTTTCGGAGCGTTTCGGCTCTGTCATCGGCTGTCGTGCACCGTCGGTCGAAGCCTGCCTGATATTGCCGGGCATGTTCCGCCGAGCCGCACTCTGTGCAGTCTGCTGCGGTGCGCATGTCGGTTCTCCGCCCACCCCGTTCTGCACGGTTTGCCGTACAGCATCCGATGCTGCCGGACCGGTTTCATTCGGCGCCTCGCCCGACTCTGCCCGCTGCGCCGCCCGAGCCTCGGGTTTCAATATTTTAGGAATACGGCTCTGCCCGTTTTCCGGACCGCTCTGCGCTGCCGACACAGCCTCACCGCCCGTGTCGTCTCCGGTCGAGGCGGTATTGCGACGCTCGCGCAGTCTGTCGAGCGAGGCGGCAGAGGACGGTGTGAATATGTTCTTGTTTTCGTTATCCATAGCCGTCCTCACTTTACAAGTATCGCATTCGGGAGCACGCGCTCGCCGTAAACGTAAGCCGAATTATTCATAGTTCCGCCGTCGTACATCATAAGCGATGAGGCACCTCCGTCGAGGTTCGAGGCATTGACAGCGCCGTAGTCGAGCATAACGCTGACAAGGTCGTCAAGCGTTGCGCCGAGCGAGCCTATGGAGCGTCCGTTGATAACAAGCATCAGCATCGCGCCGTCGGATCGCTGTCCTATAGCGGTACGCGGATTAAAGCCGCCGCTGAGACTTCCGCCGGAATTGCATGGCGTGCCGTTGATTATAAGAGCAGGGCCGAAGCTGACCGCATCGCGAACACCTGCGTCGAGCGCCGACTTCGGAGACATAGTTCCGACATGCAGAATGCCGTCGCCGTCGATGCCGACCATACTGTACGAGCCGTTCATACTGCCGTATTTCAGTTCCCCATCCTTTATGACAGCCCCCTTCGGAACACCGCCGTTGCCCATTCCGCCCGGATCGGCAAAGCCGCCGGCGTTCGTACCGCCTATCGCACCGTACTTCTCGATAAGGCGCTTGAGAGACAGTCCCTTTTTATCCTCGCCGTAGGCATCGGGAATGCCGACAAAGACGCGCTTCGGGTCGTCCACTATCATCATAACGCCGTTGTATGTGCCGCCGCTGACCTGCTCCACGCGTATGCCGTCGCCCTGTGCGACGATCTCGGCAGTCGAGGTATTATCTGTGTTGCTGCCGTCGGTACTGTTATCCGAGCTGCCGTCGGAGGGTGTTTTGTCGTCATTTTTATCCCCGCCTATCGTGATAAGATCGGTATTCTGCTCGGTATTCTGCATTCTGTCGACCGCCGCAGCCTTTTCGGCAAGTATTGCATCCACCTCATCGCGCGAGAGGCACATATCGGCAAGAAAGCCTCCGGCGCTCGTCTCCTTGACACTCATTACAAACAGACGCTTAGCCGATTCGGACGGGCCGTGCGTAAGTATGAGCATAACACCGTAAAGCGCTATAACAATGAGCAGCAGTGTTACCGCAAACACGATAAGCACGCGCGCTATCACCGTCGACGGACGCAGGCGGCGCTTCTTTTTGGTTGTTTGCCGCGACATGAGTCTGTTCTGCGGCATATCTGTCGGTCGTATAGGAGCTGATGTATTCAAGGCTCTTTCCTTTCACATACAAAGGCATTTTCCACATCCGCGCAGCGGTCACATCCGAGAACTAATCGCGTGCGGCATGCAGCATTTGACGGGAACATCCGTATAAATGTTTAGATTATCTTTTTCGGTGCAGACGATTTTAGCCGACCCGCGGTGGGGAGAGATAAAAAAGATGCAGAATCGTCGAAAATCGTCACGTCGCCGTACAATTGTACGGCAGAGGCGATTTTCGGCGG